>NZ_NASN01000008.1:0-71648 GCF_002142015.1 Gilliamella sp. A7 | reverse complement strand
AGCGCGGTGGTCCCACCTGACCCCATGCCGAACTCAGAAGTGAAACGCCGTAGTGCCGATGGTAGTGTGGGTATTACCCATGTGAGAGTAGGGTGCCGCCAGACTTTTAAATATACGAGCCCAGCAGTAATGCTGGGCTTTTTTGCATTCTAAGAATAGTTAAAAATTCTTCAGAGGATGAGATGAGTTCATTAATCGCTTTTAATAAACCGTTTAATGTTGTGACACAATTTTCTGTACATGAAAAATATCAAACATTAAAAGATTATATATCTTTGCCTGGTTTTTATCCTGCTGGTCGTTTAGACACCGATAGTGAAGGTTTATTGCTGCTTACTAATGACGGTAAACTACAAGCAAAAATTAGCTCACCAAAATTTAAATTACCTAAAACTTATTGGGTGCAAGTAGAAGGATTAATTGACCGACAAGCCATAGATAAATTAACTCGTGGTGTGCAGTTAAAAGAGTTTCATACCGCTCCGGCAATCGTGACATCGCTTGCTGAGCCAACTAATTTATGGCGACGAATACCCCCTATCAGAGAACGCAAAACTATTCCTACTTCATGGATAAGTATTACCATAACAGAAGGAAAAAATCGGCAGGTTAGAAGAATGTGTGCTGCGGTTGGATTCCCTTGTTTACGCTTAGTCCGTGTCCAGATTGGCAAATATAATTTATTCTCTCATCAGTTACCTTTAGGCGAATGGCGTTCGGTTGCTATTGGTGATCTTTATCTCCGCTAACCAGATTTAACAGACAATTCTAAAAGAATTATATTTTTGAAAGATCAAAAGGATCAATTATATGATTCTCTTTGATCGAATCCTTTGGGCTTTATTGTAAAATAAGATAAAATGATCATTAATATTGATCGTGGGATAGATTATTTATGGTTGAACAAAAGAAAGAAGGTTTTTTTTCTCGTTTAAAGAAAGGGCTTTTTAAAACTAAACAAAATATTGGATCTGGTTTTCTAAGTTTATTTAAAGGCAAAAAGATCGATGATGAGCTGTTTGAAGAATTAGAAGAACAGTTGATCATTGCTGATGTCGGTTTCGACACCACACAAAGATTAATTAGTTCGTTAACGCAACAAGCCTCAAGAAAAGAATTAAAAGATGCGGATGCATTACATGATCTATTAAAAAATGAAATGAAATCTATTTTAGATGGTGCTCAGCAACCACTTAATATAGAAAATCATAAACCTTTTGTTATCTTGATGGTTGGTGTCAATGGTGTTGGAAAAACAACAACTATTGGTAAATTAGCCCGTCAATTTCAACAACAGGGCAAATCAGTAATGCTTGCTGCTGGCGATACCTTTCGTGCTGCGGCAGTTGAACAATTACAAGTTTGGGGTGAACGTAATCACATTCCTGTCATCGCTCAGCATATTAATGCTGACTCTGCGTCAGTAATTTTTGATGCTATTCAGGCAGCAAAAGCAAAAAATATTGATGTCTTAATTGCTGATACTGCTGGCCGTTTGCAAAATAAATCTCATTTAATGGATGAATTAAAAAAAATAGTCAGAGTAATTAAAAAGCAAGATGAATCAGCACCGCATGAAATTATGTTAACTATAGATGCAGGGACTGGACAAAATGCAATTAGCCAAACAAAACTGTTTAATGAAGCGGTTGGCGTAACAGGGATGACATTAACCAAGTTAGATGGTACTGCAAAAGGTGGTATTATATTTAGCATAGCTGATCAATTTAATATTCCAATCCGCTATATTGGTGTAGGTGAAAAAATTGAAGATTTAAGACCTTTTGTTGCTGATGATTTTATTAATGCCCTATTTGACGAAACGGAAGAATAGAGATAAATCATGATCCAATTTCAACGTGTTAGTAAAGTTTATTCGGGTGGCAAACCGGCTTTACAAAATATAACATTTGCTTTAGGGCAAGGAGAAATGGCCTTTTTAACTGGTCACTCTGGCGCGGGTAAAAGTACGTTAATGCGTTTGATTTGTGGATTAGAAAAAGCTAATGATGGCAAGGTATTACTGAATGGCGTTGATGTTTCCAGTTTGAAAAAACATCAAATGCCTTTTTTGCGTCGCACCATCGGCATGATTTTCCAAGATCATCAACTATTACTTGATCATACGGTTTATGATAATGTCGCTTTTCCATTAATTATTTTAGGTAAACCTGTTGAAGAAATTAAAAGACGTGTTTCTGCGGCATTAGATAAAGTTGGCTTGATTGATAAAATGAAATTTTATCCAATACAACTATCTGGTGGTGAACAGCAACGAGTAGGGATCGCTCGGGCAATCGTCAATCGACCTAGGGTTTTACTCGCTGACGAACCAACCGGTAATCTAGATGACAAACTCTCAAAAGATATTTTGAAATTATTTGAAGAGTTTAATCAAGCCGGTGTAACTGTGTTAATGGCAACCCATAATATGGGGTTGATACGTCGAAAACATCATCGAATACTAAATTTAAATCAAGGACGTTTAGAGGTTAAAAGTTGATGATAAATGCAAAGGTTAAACCATCTAAACAAAAAAACAAAACCAAAAACAACAATAGCTTTTTGGGACGCTGGCAAAGGCAGATCAGCTACGCATGGCATAATGTGTTTAACTATTTTTACCAAAATATATTTGCTTCTTTATTGACGATTTTGGTTATTGCTATATCAATTACTTTGCCGACTATAGGCTACTTATTATTGAAAAATGCCAATCAAGCGGCGGAACAGTGGTATCCGACACCTAATTTAACAGTTTATATTAATAAAACTCTAGATTCGGAACAAACCAATAATCTAATTGAAAAATTTAAGGCTATTGTTGAAGTTGAAGATGTGACTTATCTTTCTCGTGAAGAGACTCGGGAAGAGTTCAAGACTTGGTCTGGATTTGATGATGCTCTTGATCTACTCGATGAAAATCCATTACCAGCAGTTGCTATTGTTTTTCCAATAGAAGATGCCAAATCTACCGATAAATTACATGATTTGCAAACACAGTTAAAAAAAATAGCGGGTGTTGATGATGTGCAACTTGATGATAGCTGGTTCACTCGATTAACCGCATTAACCAATATGGTAAAATCAATAGTGTGGACAATCTCAATTTTTATGGTTATTGCGGTATCACTGGTTATTGGTAATAGTATTCGGTTAAATATATTTGCCCGTAGGCAAACAATTATTGTTATGCAATTGATTGGTGCGACTGAAGGCTTTATTTTACGACCATTTTTATATAATGGCATTTTTACCGGGTTGATTAGTGCTATTTTGGCGTTGATTCTATCGAAAGTATTTATTCTTCAAATAGATTCAACCATGTTGCATGTATCTGATGTTTTTGGAACAATGATTAGTATAAATGGGCTTTCATGGGAAGAAAGTTTATTGATTGTTTTATTTTCGATGATTATTGGTTGGTTTTCAGCATTTATTGCTACTAAAAAATATTTGAATAAAATGGTAATAGCTTCATAATTGTATGATTATATCTCTACATTTTTTAATTGATGATATTGCGCAAGTATAATGATAAAAATGTGAACTAAATCACATTTTGATGGTCTAAGTTTATAGAAAGATTTTAAATTGTTACTTATGTAAAATGTAGCAAAATTAGTTTAATTTAAGGGGGAATTAAATGAGTACTGATTTAAAAATGCAAGCAGGTGCTTTAATCCCACAAGGAAATATTGAATCATATCTTCGTATGATAAATACTTATCCGATGCTAACTGCAGAGGAAGAGAAGTCTTTAGGTGAACGTCTTTATTATCATGATGATGTGGATGCAGCAAGACAATTGATTTTGTCCCATTTGCGTTTTGTTGCGCATATTGCGCGTGGTTATTCTGGTTATGGTCTACCACAAGCCGATTTGATTCAAGAAGGTAATATTGGTTTAATGAAAGCCGTTCGTCGTTTCAATCCTGAAATGGGTGTTCGTTTAGTATCATTTGCAGTACATTGGATAAAAGCTGAAATTCATGAATATGTACTAAAAAATTGGCGTATTGTTAAAGTTGCTACAACCAAAGCACAAAGAAAATTATTCTTTAATTTAAGAAAGAATAAACAACGCTTAGGTTGGTTTAATAGCGCTGAAGTCGATATGGTTGCTGATGAACTAGGTGTAAGTCGTAAAGACGTCTTGGAGATGGAATCACGTATGTCAGCGCAAGATATGTCATTTGATATTGATAATGATGACGATGATAATTCAATTGTCGCTCCAGCGCTTTATTTAGAAGATGGTAATTCTGATTTTTCAAAATCGATCGAAAACGATAATTGGGAAAATGACGCAACTGACAAGTTACATGATGCCTTGTCTCAATTAGACGAGCGTAGCCAAGATATTATCAAAGCTCGTTGGTTAGATGCCGATGACAGTAAATCAACATTGCAAGTATTGGCCGATAAATATAGCGTTTCAGCCGAACGTATACGCCAACTTGAAAAAAATGCAATGAAAAAACTACGAGTTGCGATAGAAGCATAATTGCTTTTATTAATAACATATAAGCCCTACTTTGGTTAAAAGTAGGGCTTTTTTATATGCTGAATTTAAGTTAGTTTATAAATAAGTTAAGAATTAAAATAACTAGTTGAATAAAGTAGTTATATTTAAATTTTTTTATACACTATAGTTTAAGATTAAATAGATAATCACCAAGAAGTTAGTTTTGATACGAGGGATAAAAATGTTAAATAATTTGCAGAGAGTTATTTTACTTAGTCTAATTACTGTTAGTTTAGGTGCTTGTAATGATAATGCTAAAAATACATCTTCTGATGAATCCATTGATACTGGTGTTATTGAATGTGATCGCTATATAAAATTAGTTCATGAATTACAATTATCATCTAAACTCCCAGCTGATCCTGAAGAATCATTAGAAACTACTATAAATCATTTTAAACAATTGATAGAAAGAAATCCCGAATCAACTAAGAGAGAATGTAATTCTGCCTATACTGCTTTGCGATCAATGAATCGCTAACCATGCAGCTTCTTGAGCATGTAATAAGGCTGTATCAAAGAAAGGAATGGCGTAATCTTGTTGGGATATTAATAAACCGATCTCGGTACAGCCTAAAATCACACCTTCAGCACCTTGCTTAACGAGTTTATCAATTATATTAAGGTAAGCTTGCTTGGATTCTGGCTTTATTTTTCCAAGGCAAAGTTCATCATAAATAATATTATTAATGATGATTCTATCTTGTTCATTAGGGATTAAAACATTTAAACCTTTTTCAATTAATTTTGATTTGTAAAAGTCTTGTTCCATGGTGTACTTAGTTCCAAGTAAGGCAACCGATTTTATTTTATCTTTGATCAAATGTTTGGCGGTCACGTCAGCGATATGAATGATAGGAATTGTAATCGTTTTTTGAATTTGGTCTGCAACCTTATGCATCGTATTAGTACAAATAATAATAAAATCAGCACCGGCTAATTCTAATCTTTTGGCTGCATCAGTTAAAATAATCGCGCTTTTATCCCATTCATTATTCGCTTGGCAGCTTTCAATTTCTTGAAAATCGACACTATATAACAGAGTTTTAGCTGAATGTAATCCACCAAGCGATTGGCCAATAAATTGATTAATGACTTGATAATAAGTAACGGTACTTTCCCAGCTCATACCTCCAATTAATCCAATTGTTTTCATTTCTAATACTCCATAATATTTTTACTATTAGTAATTAATTATTAGATATAATTATTAGTATGTAAAGATAATAAGTTAGAATAAAATATCATTAACTATTAGAAAATTTTAGTGAATAAGTTATAAAAAACGTATTGTAGCCGTTGGTTGATAAATGGATGATTATTATTAATGAAAAAATATAAAAAGTATTTCGCATTTCTCCCATTTGGATTGCTAATGCTATCATTTTCATGTTTGGCTGAACCTAAAGTCATCCATGTTCTGGTGGCATTATGTGATAACAAATATCAGGCTATCGCTCCAGTACCTGCGGCAATTGGTAATGGCCAAGATCCTAAAAATAATCTTTACTGGGGTGCTGCTTATGGTTTTAAAACGTATTTTGCTAAACAAAAAGAGTGGCAAGTTATTCAAGTTAATAAACCTAATAATGGCAAGATATTAGAGGAGATAATTTATAAACATCAAAGCAAGGATGTCTATCTTATTGCTCAGGCATATGATGGTAAATATATCAATGATACCGTAGATGATTTTATTAGTTACTCAGCTGGAAAACAGTCAGCGACATTTTTAATCGATAAAACACAAATTGAGGCTGGATCAAAAGCCGATTTAGTTATTTATGTTGGTCATGATGCATTAATGGAGTGGTCATGGCGTAATTATTTACCCGATAGTTGGCGTTGGTATACCTTGTCAAAAGCAGAACAAGAAAAACAAAAGTCACGCTATGCAGCCGTATTTGCTTGTAAAAGTCAGAAATATTTTACTCCACCATTATCTCGATTAGGTATTACGCCACTTATTTTAACTTTGCACCGTATGGCTCCTGAAGCTTATAGTATTCATGCTATGATTAGTAGTTGGTTGGATGGTGAAGCAAAAGATGTAATAAGGCTTAAAGTAGCAACAGCTTATAGTCAATATCAAAAATTAAGCAAGCCTGCGTTACATATATTTACGACAGAATATAGTCAATAATCGTGTTCAACGACAGTAGATAATTCAACTTATTAATAAAAGGCCAATAAATATGTTGCAAATACCTAAAATAGTCATTTTAACTGGTGCTGGTATCTCTGCTGAATCAGGATTATCAACATTCCGTGCTCAAAATGGATTATGGGAAGGTCATAATGTGGATGATGTTGCTACTTACGAAGGTTATTTGCGTGATCCGATTGCCGTACATAGTTTTTATAATATGTTACGTAGTAAGTTACAAAATCCTGAGGTGAAACCCAATGCGGCTCATTTTGCTTTAGCGCAATTAGAACAGAAATTAGGCTCGGATAATGTACTAATTGTTACGCAAAATGTGGATAACCTTCATGAAAAAGCTGGTTCCAAAAATATCATCCACATGCATGGCGAATTATTAAAAGTGCGTAATGAAAAAACTGGGCAAGTTTTTGCTTGTTATGATGATGTAATTTATCAAGATAACCACTTAATTCGTCCACATATTGTTTGGTTCGGTGAAATGCCACTACAAATGGATGAAATCTATGATGCGCTATCAAAGGCGGATTTTTTTATTTCAATTGGTACTTCAGGAAATGTTTATCCAGCCGCTGGTTTTGTACAAATGGCTAATCAATTTGGCGTTAAAACAGTAGAACTTAACTTAGAGCCTAGTTTAGGTGAAAACTTATTTAAGACTAAAATTTACGGTCCTGCCAGTCAAGTAGTTCCTAAATATATTAAAAACTTTATGTAATGAAATATATTAGTTGAGCTCTTTTAGATAATTTTTGCCACCTAAATTACTCATTTGCCCGCGGATCCATTCGGCCTTTTTTTGTATCTTATCATCAGGATTGGCCGGACTCCATTTTCTTGGATTTGGTAGTGTAGCCGCTAATAAACTAGCTTGATGCGGTGTTAATTGACTAGCACTGACGTTAAAATAGTGTCGAGAAGCAGCTTCAATACCAAAAATACCTTCACCCCATTCCACACTATTTAAATAAATTTCGAGTGTACGTTGTTTTGACCAGATAAGCTCAATCCAAACGGTAAACCATGATTCAACACCTTTACGGATCCAACTACGTGATGAAAATAGAAAAATATTTTTTGCTACTTGCTGCGTTATGGTACTGGCACCACGGATTTTTCTATTTTTTTGATTATGAATGAGTGCCCGATTAATGGCTTTAAAATCAAAGCCCCAATGATCAGCAAAATTTTGATCTTCAGCTGCAATAACTGCAATCTTAATATTATCAGAAATCTGATCCCAATCTTTCCAAGTTCGCTGTTGGCTGATATTCCAGTGAGCGATTTTTCTTTCAACCATTAACATCGAACCAAACGGATTAACCCAACGCATTAATAAAATAAGAAAAACCGAAACTAGCATAAATCCAATCACGATTCTTTTTATTATGCTTAACGTTTTTCTTAATGTGATTTTCATGTTAGTCCAGATACCACTAATTAAAAATGGTTGAGTAAATAGTATTCTAATACAAAAAGAGTCAAGTGAGATAGGTTATATTAACCGTTAAATAAATAATTATTTATAAACATAACTATTTGTTCTGGCTCATTCATATTTAATACAGGGACAGATGTATTTAATGGCTCATCACTGGCAACGGCGATGGTAAAATTATCAATAAATAGTGGTTTTTTGATTGTATTTCGATGGCACATAATTTTAGGAATTTGCTCATCTTTAAATCCTTCAACTAATATGATATCAACATCGCTAAAATGGTTAATAAGTGTTTTTAAGTCAACGGGGTGATTGGGTGTTTCCTCAATCAATGCAAAACATTTATCACAAGCAATAATCGTTTGCTGTGCCCCAGCTTTGCGTAGCTCATAGCTATCTTTACCTGGGATATCTAACTCAATATCATGATGGGCATGTTTTAATGAACCTACCTTAATATTTTGTGAAACCATTAACTGAATAATCTTTTTTAGCAAAGTGGTTTTACCACACCCACTATACCCCGTGATGCCAATAATTTTTTTACTATTCATCGACTCTCGCCACTAACATGTTATATTTAAAAGTAGATATTACATTATTTTATACAAGATTAAAGGCAATGGTATGTACGATTTTTTAAATGATTATAATCAAACAGTGCACCCTGATTTATTAAAAGAATTTATCGATATTAATAATAAAAAGTTGAGTGGTTATGGTTTGGATGATTGTTGTAATGATGCCATCAATCACATAAGGGAAATATTAAAATCACCGAATGCTGATATACATTTTATGGCAGGTGGAACTATGACCAATTTGACGGTGATTTCGCATATTTTAAAACCTTATCAAGCGGTTATCGCTGCTGAAACTGGGCATATCAATGTGCATGAAACTGGCGCAATTGAGGCAACCGGGCATAAAGTGGTAACGGTTAAAACCGAAGATGGAAAATTAACGCCAGAATTAATCAAACCAGTGTTAGATTATCATTGTGATGAACATATGGTACAACCAAGACTGGTGTATATTTCTAATTCTACCGAATTAGGGACTATATATAGCAAGCAAGAGTTACAAAATTTGTATCAATTTTGTCAAAAAAATCATCTTTACCTTTATTTAGATGGTGCGCGTTTAGCAATGGCATTGGCCGCTAAAGATAATGACATTACTTTTCCTGACTTAGCCAAATATACCGATGCGTTTTATATTGGTGGTACCAAAGTTGGTGCTTTTGCCGGTGAAGCGTTAGTATTTAATAATCATAGCATTAATCATGACTTCCGCTTTAATATGAAACAGAAAGGGGCAATTTTAGCGAAAAGTTGGATTATAGCCGTGCAATTTAAAGCATTAATGCAAAATAACCTCTATCTTTCCTTAGGTAAACATAGTAATAGTATGGCCGAAAAACTCACAACCTTATTTGAAAAAGCCGGATTTACTTTTGCTGCTAAACCACAAACTAACCAATTATTTGTTAAGTTACCTAATCAATTAGCGCAAAAAATTCTTTCTGTTTATGCCGTGGATAATTTAGGGCAAAGTGATCCTGAACATATTTGCTTACGTTTTTGTACTTCATGGTCCACTCAGGAAGCTGAAATAGAAAACTTTGCTAAACAGTTAACTAAGCTACTTAAGGACGTATAGTGTGCTTTTCTATCGGTAAGTTTAGATTTGTTGTTATTTAAATTGAGAAATAAAAACATCTAAGGAAAGGGGATTTGAAGCTGTTAAATAGCTAAAAATCCCTTTTTTGTTATGCTGTGATTTAATATAAATAGATTAAAACTTCAACAGAATAGAAAATGTGTTTAGATGTGACTAAGTTTGTGATCAGCAAATCAATTAACTATATTAAAAATACTAATGAACAATAATATGTTACTAAACAAAACTTTAATTTTGAGGAAAGGGGGTTTTTTATAGTTTAAAATTACCGATTGGTTATTTGATATGGTAGTTTGAATGATTTAGTTATTTGCTTTGATCATAAAATTGGCATTTTCTAGCATATCTAATGTATTAATATTGGTAAAACTAGCTGGATTATCGCTAAAATCTACGGCAATGGCATTAATTTGCTGTAAAAATAACATCAGTTTGCGATGACCTTCTTCTAAATACTTTTTTAATTGTGGGGCGATGGATTTATTGATTAATAAAATGGTTGGGTGGTCATTTTTGCCATCAAAAGGATAGATAGCTTGATGGGTTGTAGTGAGTTTTGTTAAACGAGCGATAAGATCATCGGGTAAAAAAGGGGTATCACAACTGACAAATAAATTCCAAGTAGTAGTACTGCGTAATAAGCCACTATAAATTCCGGCAAGAGGCCCTAAAAATCCCTTTAAATCATCACAAAATACTGGATAACCAAGCGAAAGATATTGATCAACATGACGGTTACAATTAATCATTAGCAAATCGACTTGTGGCTTAATTCGATCAATAACATATTGATAAAGCGGTTTATCGGCTAATAACATCAAGCCTTTATCCTTACCATTCATACGGTTACTTTGACCACCAGCTAAAATAATGCCAGTAATTGGCGGCTTTTCCATAAATTCTTTCTCTTTTACATTGCTAAAAAACAAAATAGCATTACTATATAGCAAAGTTGTTTTTTAGTCGCAAATAACATATGTCACCAGTTTATGAATCTTTGTAAATGCACTATTTAAATTTAAAGTCGAGTATATAATAGATACTTTTTAATATATAGATAGTAACGAAAAAGATTAACATAAAGGTTTATATCATCACCTTCAACTTAGTTGAATATTAAATAAGGTATTTATTATGAAATGTCATCGTATCGATGAGTTAATAGAATTATTACAACCAGCTTGGGAAAACGATTCAGATCTTAATTTATTACAACTTTTAGATAAATTAGGAAAGGAAGCTGGTTTTGATGGTGATCTTAAAGATCTTAGTGATGAAGTTTTAATTTATCATTTAAAAATGCGTAATTCAGATAAAAACGAAGCTATACCTGGATTAAAAAAAGATTATGAAGATGATTTTAAAACCGCATTGTTAAAAGCGCGCGGAATTATTAAAGAATAAGGAGAATCAATTAAATGAAAAAAACGCTTATTGCAATTGGAGTATTACTAACCTCTGTGACCTGTTTTGCTAATGAAGCACCAGCAACTAGTACAAATGATACTCAGCCAGCTACAGCAAGTGCTGCTATACAATTAGCTCCGATTGAAAGTGGCAAACAATATGGTGTTTTGCCATTTCAGCCTTCTCCGGATAAAGAAGTTATTGAATTCTTTTCATTCAATTGCCCTAGCTGTTTTAAATTTGAAAGTGAATATCATGCACCAGAAATGATTGCTAAAGGCTTGCCAGAAGGTACAAAATTTAGACGCTACCATTTAGAAAACTTTGGCGCTTTAGCTAAAGATCTTTCTGAAGCATGGGCTATTGCTAATGTTTTAGGGATTGAAGATAAAGCCTCTGATGCGCTTTATAAAGCGGTACAAACCGACCGTAGAATAAAAACTGCTGATGATATTAAAGCCGTCTTTGCTGAGTTAGGTGTTGATTCTGAAAAGTTTGAGAAAACTCAAAAAAGTTTTTTAGTTAAAGCATTTATGGCACAACAAGCGGATGCAATTAAACAATTAAGCCCAGATTCCATTCCAATGGTAGTGGTTAATCGCAAGTTTTTTGTCAACTCACGAGGTCTTAATATCGATAACGTTACTGATTATATCAAAGACTATGCAAGAGTAACTGCTTATTTAGTTGATTTAGATCCGAATGTTGACGCAGAAAAAGATAAAGCTGAGAGTCAAAAGCAAGCAAAATAATCATAACTTAATGTTTTTACGGTTTTCTAAAAATATTAAAATCCCTTTGTTGGTTTACGGCAAAGGGATTTTATTTTATTAAACAGTCTCTATTCTCTTTCTAATGCATAAATTGGATCAAGTTTTGCAGCTCGTTTTGCCGGAACATAACCAAAAATAATACCAATCATAGTTGAACAGCTGAAGGCGGCGATAATCGAAATGATAGAAAAACTCATGGCAAATGAGGTAACAAAATAATTAAAAACAAAGCCGATAATAAATGATAGAACGATACCTAAGGTACCACCAATTAAACACACTAACACTGCTTCAATTAGAAATTGTTGTAAAATATCACTAGAACGTGCTCCCACCGCCATACGGACGCCAATTTCCCGAGTTCTTTCCGTTACTGATACCAGCATAATATTCATTACCCCAATACCACCAACAATCAAAGAAATTAATGCGATAGTTGAGATCAGCAAAGTTAATACCCAAGCTGAAGAATTAACGGTTTCTCTTACACTGTCTGAATTAAAGATAAAGAAATCTTTACTACCATGACGTTGCAACATAATTTTATTAATCGCTTGTTCGGCAACATTTAAATCAACATTATCATTTATTCGAACAGTAATACTTCTTAATGATGTTTGTCCAACCATACGATTAATTACAGTGGTATAAGGTAACCAAATATTAAGGCTTTCATTATTACCAAATCCTTGTTGCTGTCTAGTTGCAACCCCAATGATTCTAACGGGTAATTGGCCAACCATGAGAATTTTACCTATTGGATCTTGATCGCTAAATAATCTTTTAACGGTATTTTCATCAATTACTGCTTCTTGGGATGAGGTCATTACCGCTGTTTGATCGAAGGCAATGCCTTTACTGATTGTATAGCCACGTACGGCAAAAAATTGCTCGCCGACACCATTAACTGTCCCAGTAACCGCTAAATTATCAATACGGAAATAGACGCTAGTAGAAAGGTTAGGCGTGGTACTATGAACAAAACTTTGTTGAGCTAGAAAATCAGCATCCGATGATCGTAGTGTAGTAATTTTATCAGCATTGCGATCACCAAAACCGCTGCCGGCATAAATTTCTAAAGTACTGGTGCCTAATGAATTAATATTAGAGAGTATTTTCTGCTTTGTTCCTTCCCCTAAAGCAACCATAGAGACCACTGAAGCAATACCAATGATAATACCCAACATAGTCAAGAAAGTTCGTAATCGTTGTGACAACATGGATAATATTGCCATTTTAAACGCATCGCGAAAACGGTAATATTTAGCTGAAAAATTATCTTGAGTTTTGGTTATTTCGATTTGCTTAACTTGTCGATTATTAGCTTGTTCAGAGCAATAATTAGGATTAATTGAATCGGAAATAATATTGCCATCACTAATTTCAATAATTCTTTCGGCACTTTGGGCAATATTGGGGTCATGGGTAACGATAATGACAGTATGCCCTTGTTGATGCAACTCTCGTAAAATAGCCATGACTTCTAAACCACTTTTACGATCGAGTGCGCCAGTTGGTTCATCGGCTAATATAATTTGCCCGCCATTGATTAATGCCCGTCCAATACTTACTCGTTGTTGCTGGCCACCGGATAATTGATTGGGTTTATTATTTATTTTATCGGCAAGGCCTAAACGAGATAAAATGTTGGTGGCACGGCTTTGCCGTTGTTCATTGGTCACACCAGCATAAATTGCCGGTATTTCCACATTACCTTGTGCGGTTAAGGCATTTAATAAATGATAACGTTGAAAGATAAAGCCAAAATGTTCACGGCGTAACTCAGCTAATTCATCCGGCGATAATTGACTCGTTGTTCGGCCACCAATGGAATAAATTCCCTCTGTTGGCTTATCAAGACAACCAAGAATATTCATTAAAGTCGATTTACCAGAACCAGAGGCCCCTATAATGGCAACCATTTCCCCGGCATTAATGGTTAAGTTGATGCCTTTTAGAACTTGTATCGTAGAATCTCCAGCCGGAAATTCGCGAATAATATTCTCAAGTTTTATTAATGGAGTATTATTGTTGGTCATCTTAGAATCTTATCCTTGGTCCTTTGTTATTTGGATTAAATGTTGCACCATTTGCACTACTAACAACGACAACTTCTCCTTCTTTAAGACCTGATTTGATTTCAACATTAATATTATTATTAATCCCTAAATTGACTTCTCGCTCTTCGATACTATTTTGATTATTCAGAACATAAACAATCGCTTTATCTTTATCTGTATTTTTTTGGATAGCTTGTGATGGAATGGTTAGGACATCTTTTGCTTCTGCTAGTACAATATAAACTTGAGCTGTCATAGAAATACGTAAAATATGATCAGGATTATCGACATCCAGTAAACCGTTATAATAAATTGCACTTTTGGTGGTCGATGACGTACTTGAGTTAGCTGAACTTTCGGTATTAATTGAGTCAGGGGCTGGTTCAATAGCTCGCAATGTTAGTCCATCAAAACGCTTGTTTGGTTGTCCCAATATAGTGAAATAAACCGGCATTCCTTTTTTTACACCAATAACATCAGCTTCGGAAATTTGTGCTTCAATGGTCATTTTATCCAGTTGGGCAACTTTAACGATAGTTGGTGCACTTTGTACCGAGTTTACGGTTTGTCCTTGATCAACCGGAATCGCAACAATAACACCATCAATCGGTGACCGTATTTTAGTGTAGCCTAAATTGACTTTTGCAGTATCAACTGCGACTTGAGCACTGACAATATCTGCGTCAAGAGCGGCAATATCAGCTTTAATCGCATCAAGATCTGCTTTGGCAGAATCTAAATCAGATTGGACGCCAACCCCTTTTTTAACCAACTTTAATTGACGATCATAGGTTAATTGATAATTGACTAATTTTGCTTGCTTCGAGGTTCGTTGAGCTTCTAAGCTGTTAAGAGATGCCTCGGATTGTTTAAGATCATTGCTTTGCTTAAGATCATCAATCTCAGCAATCATATCACCTTGTTTAACCTCATCACCGAGCTCAACATACAATTTTTTAATTTGCCCAGAAACTTGCGCACCAACGCTAACTTGTTTGAAAGCACTTATAGTGCCATCAGCAAGTACAGTTTTCTCAATATTCGCTTTAGTGACCGTTGAGGTTATATAATTAATATTTGGTTCAGCAGGAAACAAAATTAATTTTGCTATATAAAGCAGAACAAAACCAATAACCGTAATAACGATGGATTTAAATGTTAAGAATTTTGCCAATCTTTTCATCCTATTATTTCTTTTGTTATTTTTTTGAGCATTGTAACGTATTAATTTACTTTGCAATGATAACTAAAGATAATAAATTGTAATTTTTATGAAAATTAATTAGTTTTGGTGCTAAATTTTGTTTTAAAAAACCCCTTTCCTCAAAATTTTTTTGCAAAAATTTTAATAATCATGTGATAGCAATGTAGATCCGTATTAGGAATTATTGGCGATTGCGTTATAATGGCGCCAATTTTTTTACTGGTTAAAGATATTATAGCAATGGCATTAAAAATAACCGAAAAGTGTATTAATTGTGATATGTGTGAACCCGAGTGTCCAAATGAGGCTATCTCAATGGGGTTTGATACTTATGAAATTGATCCAAATAAATGTACTGAATGTGTTGGTTATTATGATCATTCGACTTGCCAGCGAGTTTGTCCGATTCAAAATGCGATTATTGCCGATCCGGATTGTGTCGAAAGCCACGAGCAGTTATTGGAAAAGTTCAAGCAACTAACTCATTCTTCTTAGTTAGTTGATTTAGCCTCTATGCGTAATTCTTTTGGAATTTCAAAGGTGATATTTTCTGAAATTCCTTCGGTTTCAACCAATGATGTACAACCTAAACTTTTTAGGTGATCGATAACTTGCTTAACCAAAATATCTGGCGCTGATGCCCCAGCTGTTACACCGATAGTTCGAGCATTAATTAGCCACTCAAGATTAATATCGGATGCGAAATCAATCAAATAAGCGTGTTTACTGTTTCGCCTTGCCAGTTCAGCTAATCGGTTTGAGTTTGACGAGTTTTTCGAACCAACTACTAAAACCACATCGGCTTGAGATGATAGCTGTTTAACCGCTTGCTGGCGATTGGTGGTCGCATAGCAGATATCGTTTTTACGAGGGCTGCGAATATTTGGAAAGCGATTTTTTAAAGCTGAGATTATCTCAGCAGTATCATCAACTGATAACGTTGTTTGAGTTGTAAAACAGAGATGCTGGTCGTTTTTTACTTGCAGGTTCTGCACATCTTCAATAGATTCGACTAAATAAATACCGCCTTCGGGATTGCTATACTGCCCCATTGTACCATCGACCTCAATATGGCCAGCGTGACCAATAAGAATGACTTCTTCTCCTCGATAGCTTGCTCTAGCAACTTCCATATGAACTTTGGTAACTAAAGGACAGGTTGCATCAAATATCCGTAGTTGACGGCGTTTAGCTTCATCACGAACTGCTTTAGATACGCCATGGGCGGAGAAAATAAGGATACTATCGTCAGGTACTTCATTGATTTCTTCAATAAATATTGCGCCTAACTCTTTAAGACGATTAACTACGTAGCGATTATGAACGACTTCATGGCGCACATAAACCGGTGCGCCAAACAGTTCGATTGCTCGTTCAACGATGGTGATTGCTCGATCTACACCAGCACAAAAACCACGTGGATTAGCGAGGATAATTTGCATGTTAATCCATCTTTTTCGGTTTTATATAATTGCTTAGGATAAAGACTCCAATACCTAAACAAATGGCACAGTCGGCAATATTAAAAGTTGGGTAATGCCAATCACCAAAATTAACATCTAGAAAATCAACAACAAAACCATGATAGAGGCGATCGAATAGGTTGCCTAACGCACCGCCTAAAATTAATGCTAATGAGAAGTTTTCTAGTTTTTGTTTATGCTTATTGCGATATAGCATATAAACAATTATGGTGCTGACAATAAAGGCAATTGCTGCCAGTATCCAGCGTTGGCCTTCAAATATACTGAATGCGGCACCAATATTGCGGACATATGTTATTGAGAAGAAGGGGAGTAGATTTACTGATTCAAAAAGGAAAAAATTCTTCACAATCCAAAATTTACTTGCGATATCTATAACAAAAACCACTACCGCTAATAATAACCAGTAAAGTCCGTTATCTTTTTTCATATAATCTATGCTCATTATTATAATACCGCCGACAATCGTCGGCGGTAAATGTACTTAGTTAATTGCTATAAAATTATTTTTATAGCTCTTTTCTATTCCTATCACTAACTGTTAGTGGTTAAGCAAAATGTCTTACTTCACCATTGCCATGAATATTTTCTTCACAGCGTTTACATAAGTGAGTAGTTGGATTGTTATCAACAGTATAATGCCAGCAGCGAGGGCATTTATCGCCTTGTGCTTTAGCAAGCTCAATTTTAAGACCTTGAATATCACTTTGTACTGCTTGTTGTGATGCACTGTCTAACGGTTTAACACTTGCTTGTGAAGTCAGTAATACAAAACGTAATTCGTTTTCTAATTTCGCAAGTGCCGTAGCAATTTCGCTATTGGCATAAAGTGTAACTGCTGCTTCGAGTGAACCGCCAATAACTTTATCATTACGACCTTGCTCTAACACTTTGTTCACTTCACTACGAATAGTTAAAATTTGTGTCCAGTAAGCGCTGTTTAGTGTTTCACTCTCAGATAGGCTAAATAGTGAGGTATACCATTCATCTTCAAACACAAATTCTGATTTTTCTGTTGCTGGTAGATATTGCCAAATTTCATCTGCAGTAAATGATAAAACAGGTGCAATCCAACGAACCATCGCTTGAGCAATATGGTATAACGCTGTTTGACAGCTATGACGGGCAATACTGTCACTTTTCGCCGTATATTGACGATCTTTGATAATATCTAAATAGAATGAGCCCATTTCAATTGAGCAGAATTGCATTATGCGTTGTACCACTCTATGAAAATCGTAGTTTTCATAGGCTTGAATAATTTGTTCCTGTGCTTCTTTAGCCACGCTAACCGCCCAGCGATCGAGTACCACCATATCTTCAGGTTTAACCATATCTTTAACTGGATCGAAACCATTTAAGTTAGCCAATAAGAAACGCGCAGTATTACGGATACGGCGATAGCTATCAGCTGCACGTTTGATGATTTCATCGGAATAGCTCATTTCACCTGAATAATCGGTTGAAGCAATCCATAATCGTAGAATATCGGCACCTAATTTATTCATTACCTCTTGTGGTGTAACGATATTACCTAGCGATTTAGACATTTTACGACCTTGTCCATCGACCACAAAGCCATGCGTTAATACTTGTTTATACGGTGCTTTGTTATCAATTGCCGTTGATAACATTAACGAAGACATAAACCAACCACGATGTTGATCTGAACCTTCTAAATACATATCTGCTTCATGTCCTTCAAACTCAGGACGTACGCCAACAACTGAATAGAATGTTGAACCTGAATCAAACCATACATCTAGCGTGTCTGGTACTTTGCGATAATCATTGGCATCTGGACCTAATAGGTCTTTAATACCGGCATCCCACCATGCTTGAATACCATTTTGCTCAACTAATTTAGCGACTTTTTCGACTAATTGTAGTGTGTCTGGATGTAACTCTTCAGTTTCTTTGTGTACAAATAACGTCATTGGTACGCCCCATGTACGTTGACGTGAAATACACCAATCAGGACGATTTGCCACCATTGTTTCAATTCGAGCTTGACCCCAATCAGGGATCCAACGAACTTGTTTAATCTCTTTTAGCGATTGAGCACGTAAACCTTGTTTATCCATGCTGATAAACCATTGTGGAGTTGCACGATAAATTACAGGTGTTTTATGTCGCCAACAGCATGGGTAACTATGTTCAATATTTTCAAAGTGTAATAGTGCATTGTGTTCTTTTAATAGCTCAATGACTACTTTATTGGCTTTAAAAACGAATAAACCATCTAAACCAGCACCAGTTCCCGGTAAATAACAACCATTACCTCCAACCGGATTGGCTACTTCAAGGCCATATTTTTGGCCAACGATAAAGTCTTCAGCACCGTGACCTGGAGCAGTATGAACAGCACCAGTACCCGCATCAACAGTAACGTGTTCACCAAGCACAATTGGCTCATCAAAATCGAGGAATGGATGTTTGAAACGTAATAATTCAAGCGCATCACCTTGGCAAGAACCTAAGATTTTCCAATCAGTGATATCAGCACGTTTCATAACTGATTCAACTAAATCAGCAGCTAAAATTAGGCACTCTTTATCGTTGATTTGGACTAATTGATATTCTACCGTTGCATTAAGCGCAATTCCTCGGCTAGCTGGTAATGTCCATGGTGTGGTGGTCCAGATAACCGCATAAATAGTTAAGTTAGTACTAACTCCGAATTTATTTGCTACTGCTTGATTGTCAGTTGCTTTGAATTTGACATCAATTGCCGGTGATGATTTATCATAATATTCAACTTCGGCTTCCGCTAAGGCTGACATACAGTCGGTACACCAATAAACTGGTTTAGCTCCTTTGACTAAATGACCATTTTCGATCACTCTACCTAAAGCCCGAATAATATTCGCCTCAGTATCATAGTTCATTGTACGATATGGATTTTGCCAATCGCCAAGTACACCCATACGAATAAAATCAGCTTTTTGTAGTTCAACTTGTGAAGCCGCATAATCACGACAAATTTGGCGAAATTCAGCTGGTGTTACTTTTACGCCGGGTTTACCAACCTGTTCTTCAACTTTTTGTTCTATCGGTAATCCATGACAATCCCATCCTGGAATATACGGGGAGTCATAACCACTTAAACCTTTAGATTTGATGATAATATCTTTAATTATTTTATTAACGGCATGACCGATATGAAGTTTTCCGTTTGCATAAGGAGGGCCATCATGCAAAATAAAAGATTTTTTGCCTTTTTTTACTTGACGGATTTTGCGATAAAGTTCTTTATCATACCAATTTTGCAACATAGCTGGTTCACGTTTAGCAAGATCGCCTCGCATAGGGAATCCAGTTTCCGGTAAATTCAATGTATTTTTATAGTCTGTCATGCTGATTTATTCCAGTTATTTTTGTTGATACTACTTTTTAATTGGTTAATTTTGCACTGATCTGTTTCGCAGTGCAAACATCTTGTGAAATTTGTTGTTTTAAATCTGCTAAAGAGTCAAATTTTTTCTCATCGCGTAATTTACAGACAAAGGTAACGTCTAAATATTGTCCATAAATATCACCTGAAAAGTCAAATAGATTCACCTCTAAAATCGCTTTTTTACCTTCAATGGTTGGTCTAATACCGATATTGGCAATGCCATGATAATATTGATTGCTACAACAGTTTTTTACTTTGACAAAATAGACCCCTTGTAAAGCAGGTTTTTTTCGATTCAAATGAATATTGGCGGTTGGAAATCCTAATTGTCTTGCTAACGCATTACCATGCACCACTCTTCCTTGAATGGCGTAATCACGACCTAAAAGGCAACGAGCTAATTCAAAATCACTATTAAACAGTGCCTCACGAACAGCTGTACTGCTGATTCTTAAATTATTCCAAACAAAGGTTGGCATACTCTCAACCGAAAAATGGTTATTTGGAGTATATTGTTGTAACAGATTGATGTTGCCTTTGCGGTCACGGCCAAATTGGAAATCATCACCAATAACAATATATTTAGCGTTCAATTTATTAATCAACCAGTCTTGAATAAATGCATTGGCTGACATATTGGCAAAGGTTTGGGTAAAAGGTACAGCAATAATATAGTCGATACCGAGTTTTTCAATTAGTCGCACTTTTTCTTTAAATGACGTTAATCTTGCCGGAGCATTTTGTTTGCTAAAAAACTCTAATGGTTGTGGCTCAAATAACATAACCGCTGTCGGTAAGTTTAATTTTTTACCTTGTTCTATTAAATGATTTATTAATTGTTGGTGTCCTAAGTGCACACCATCAAAGTTGCCCAATGTAAGTACACACTGAGTAAATTCATTGTTTAAATTATCAATACCGCGGATTATCTTCATTAAAGCGTGTTAGTTAATTATTATGTTTTCACTAAAATAGCTGCCAATTATACCAATCTTTCTTGAAGATGCACGCAATAACAATTGGGCTTTTTATGGCGGTATTGGCAATATTGTGATTGGTTAATATAAAAACGCTTGAGGTAGTATCAAGCATATTTATATTTTTCCTGTTGTGAGTATAAATAAGCGATAACTGTTTTTTAGTCGATTACTGATAAATAATCCAACATATACTTTATATTGGATTATTTTATTGATTAATAGTGTTTTAACGCTCTTAAAAACTCTTGTCGAGTACTTGGATTAGTTTTAAATCCGCCACCTAACGCGGTAGTGGTGGTTAAACTATTTGAATCTTTAATGCCTCGGGCTTTTACACAAAAGTGTGTTGCATCAATTGATACTGCAACATTGACTGTACCGAGTAGTGTTTGCAATGCAACCAAAATTTGTTGGGTTAATCTTTCTTGTACTTGTGGCCGTTGTGAAAAAAACTGAACAATTCGGTTGATTTTTGATAGACCAATCACTTTATCTTTTGGGATATAAGAAACGGTTGCTTTACCATCGATGGTGACAAAATGGTGTTCACAAACACTGGTTAAAGTAATATCACGAACAGTGATCATTTCATCAACCTGCATTTTATTTTCAATAAGAGTTATTTTCGGAAAATTATGATAATTAAGACCGGAAAATATTTCATCAACATACATTTTTGCGACTCGATGCGGCGTTTCGGCGAGGCTATCATCATGCAAATCAAGTTCCATGAGTTTCATGATTTCTCGGAAATGTGCTTCGATTTTAGCTTTCCGTTCGCTATTTTCCATAGCTAAACGACATGATGGGGTTTCAAGATTTTTAGCTGCTAATGCCTCTTTGACTTTTTGCGCAGCAAGACTTAATTCTGTCATTTATTTAGTACTCAGGCGAAAATAGATGTCACATTATATATTACTCATATAGTGATATACAGTAATTTTCATGCATTGGATTGGATAAAAGCTCGTTATTATCTGGATTATTTTTACACTATATTATCGGAGTCAGCAAGAATATTACTGTTAATTAGGTTATACTTATAGTTATTAAATCTAATAACATTTGGGTAACTATTGATGCCAAATAATGCGCCAATTATTTTAATTGATGGATCTTCTTATCTTTATCGGGCTTTTTTTGCTTGTCCACCTTTAACCAATGCCAATGGTGAACCGACTGGGGCTATATTTGGTGTTATTAATATGATTCGTAGCTTGATGAATCAATATAATCCTACCCATATAGCGGTAGTTTTTGATGCTAAAGGTGGATCATTTCGTAATGAAATTTATAGTGAATACAAAGCAACTCGTGACGAGATGCCGGAAAATTTGCGACCACAAATTGAACCGATTCACACCATTTTAAAAGCGATGGGTTTACCATTACTTTGCGTTGAAGGTGTTGAAGCCGATGATGTGATCGGGACTTTAGCCAAACAAGCAGAAAAAGAAAATCTTCAAGTACTCATTAGTACTGGGGATAAAGATATGGCGCAATTAGTCAGCGATAAAGTTACACTGATTAATACCATGAATAATACCGCGCTTGATCCGCAAGGTGTTATGGATAAATTTGGTGTGCCACCAGCAAAAATTATAGATTATTTAGCATTAAGAGGTGACAATTCCGATAATATCCCAGGGGTAGCAGGAATTGGAGAAAAAACAGCACAGGCTTTATTAACTGCTTTTGATAGTGTAAAAGATATTTATAACCATTTAGACGATATTGAGAAATTATCGATTCGAGGAGCTAAATCATTAAAGCAAAAATTAATAGACAATCAAAAGGATGCAGAGCTTTCTTATCTATTAGCTACCATTAAAACCGATGTGGCATTAGATTTTACGAATGAACAACTACTTGTTACAGATCTTGATGTAAATAAATTAGTCGAATTATTTGCCTATTATGGCTTTCATCGTTGGCAAAAAGAATTAATAGCCGGTAATTTTTTAAAACAACAAAAACTAACAGCTACTGATATTGATAATATGTCGTTATTCTCACAGGAAAGCGATACCGTTAAAGATAAAATTGATACAGATTACCAATGCATATTAACCCATGAGCAATTAGATGATTGGGTTAGTAAATTAGCTAACTGTCAGCAATTTGCCTTTGATACAGAAACGGATAATGTTGATCATATTCATGCTAAATTGGTTGGCATATCATTAAGCGTGGCACCTTATCAAGCTGCTTATATTCCAATTAATCACCAATATCTCGGTGTGCCAGATCAATTACCATTAAATGATGTATTAACTAAATTAAAACCAATATTAGAAAACCCAGCAATTAAGAAAATCGCCCAAAATGCCAAATTTGATTACAGTGTGTTAGCTAATTATGGTATCCATGTGCAAGGTATTGCTTATGATACAATGTTGGAGTCATATGTCTTAAATAGCACTGAACGACACGATATGGATAGTATGGCGAATCGTTATTTGCATCTTAAAACTATTACTTATAATGAATTAACCAAGGTTGATAAAAAACAAGTCACTATCGATGCTATTGAAGTTGAAAAAACTACGCAATATGCCGCTGAAGATGCGGATGTTACTTTGCAACTTCATCAGAAACTATGGCCTGAATTGGAAAAAGATCAAAAGCTCAGTAAGTTATTTACCGATATTGAAATGCCGTTGGCGATTGTGTTGGCCGATATGGAAAGGGCTGGCGTGTTAGTTGACACTAGACAGTTAAATGATTATTCCATTGAATTAAATAAAAAAATGCTAGAAATAGAGGCCGAATTACATTTCCTAGCAGGTGAAAAATTTAATCCTTCTTCACCAAAACAGATTCAAGCTATTTTATTTGATAAACACCAATTACCTGTCTTAAAAAAGACACCAAAAGGTGATCCATCAACTAGTGAAGATGTGTTGAGTGAACTTGCTGAGCAGTATGTTTTACCGCGTAAAATTTTGTTTTATCGTAGTTTAGCAAAACTGAAAAACACTTATACTGATAAATTACCGCTGATGGTAAGTCCAATAGACCATCGCATTCATACCAATTATAACCAAATTGGTACGGTAACTGGGCGGTTGTCATCAAATGATCCGAATTTACAAAATATCCCTGTACGTAATGAAGAAGGACGAAGAATTCGGCAAGCATTTATTGCACCACAAGGTTATAAGATTATTTCAGCCGATTATTCACAAATAGAGTTGCGCATTATGGCGCATTTATCACAAGATCAAAGTCTGCTTAGCGCTTTTGCTGATGATAAAGATATTCATAGGGTTACCGCGAGTGAAGTATTAAGTAAACCAGAGGCAGATGTTACAGCCGAAGAGAGACGACGAGCGAAAGCAGTCAATTTCGGTTTGATTTATGGTATGAGTGCATTTGGATTATCGAAACAAATTAATCTTCCCCGTAAAGAAGCACAATTCTATATTGATCGCTATTTTGAACGTTATCCTGGTGTACAAACTTATATGGAAGAAACACGCCAATTGGCAACGCAACAAGGCTATGTGGAAACTTTATCAGGAAGACGATTATATTTACCAAAAATCATTTCTGGCAATGGTATTGAAAAACGAAGCGCTGAACGTGCGGCAATTAATGCACCAATGCAAGGTACTGCAGCTGATATCATCAAAACTGCGATGATTAACATGAGCGAGTGGATAAAAAATCAACCGACAGGTAATATCAGAATGGTGATGCAAGTACACGATGAGCTGGTGTTTGAAGTTAAAGAAGAGTTGGTGAGTGAATATAGTGCGTTGATTAAATCAATTATGGAGAATTGTTATCAACTTTCAGTACCGTTAAAAGTTGATGTTGGTATTGGGAATAATTGGGATGAAGCGCATTAATCTTTTTATGAAAATTAACTTATACGTTATAGTTTGATTTTTATACTAAAATATATAGTTAATTACTCAATACTTTTATAAAATAGTTGTTAATTTTATGCTGTTAACGATGGCTTGCCGAAACCTTTTGGCGTGTTAGAATAAGCAACTAAATTGAATTTATTACAAAATGTTATTATTTTTCTCACTTATGAGAAGAGTTTAGATAAAAAAGAGCCCGAGCAACGAATTGTCGTTTGAGTGTTCTTTTTTGTTATTAATAGGATTATTTCATGAAAATTAAAACCCGTTTTGCACCAAGCCCAACCGGTTACTTACATGTGGGTGGTGCTCGTACAGCACTTTATTCTTGGCTATATACTCGCCATGCACAAGGTGCTTTCGTATTACGTATTGAAGATACCGATCTTGAGCGTTCAACGCCAGAAGCGATTGAAGCGATTATGGAAGGTATGAATTGGTTAAAATTATCATGGGATGAAGGCCCATATTTTCAAACTAAACGCTTTGATCGTTACAATCAAGTGATCGACGAAATGTTAGCTAACGGTACGGCTTATCGTTGTTATTGTTCGAAAGAGCGATTAGAAAAATTACGTGAACAGCAAATGGCGAATGGTGAAAAAGCTCGTTATGATGGTCATTGCCGTTGTGATGACGTACAAAAACAGCATAATCATGACGAACCGCATGTTGTTCGCTTTGCTAATCCTACTGATGGAGTCGTTGTCTTCAACGATTTAATTCGAGGGCCAATTGAAATTGCCAATAAAGAGCTTGATGATCTCATAATTCGTCGTACTGATGGGTCACCAACTTACAATTTTTGTGTCGTGGTAGACGATTGGGATATGGAAATTACTCATGTTATTCGTGGTGAAGATCATATTAATAATACCCCTCGACAAATTAACATTCTTAAAGCGCTTGGTGCACCATTACCTGAATATGGTCACGTATCAATGATTTTAGGTGATGATGGGCAAAAATTATCTAAACGTCATGGAGCGGTAAGTGTTATGCAATATCGTGATGATGGTTATTTGCCCGAAGCACTATTAAATTATCTAGTTAGGCTCGGGTGGTCTCATGGTGATCAAGAGATATTCTCGGTGCCTGAAATGGTGAGTTACTTTTCTTTAGATGCTGTCAGTAAGTCGGCCAGTGCATTTAATACTGAAAAACTACTTTGGTTAAATCATCATTATATTAATCATTTAGACGCTGATTATGTTGCACAGCATTTAGTTTGGCATATGAATAAGCAAGGTTATGATTTAGATCAAGGCCCAGATTTGATTACTATCGTCAAATTATTTGGCGAGCGCTGTAAAACATTGAAAGAAATGGCTGAATCAAGTAGCTATTGTTATCAAGATTTTACTGAGTTTGATGCTGATGCTGCTAAAAAGCATTTGCGCCCCGTTGCCAAAGAGCCATTAGAATTGGTTAAGGCTAAAATTGAAGCAATTTCTGACTTTGATTGGCAAATCGATAAAATTCACCATGCTATTGAAGTAACAGCAGCAGAGCTTGAGGTTGGTATGGGGAAAGTTGGTATGCCTCTTCGAGTTGCTGTAACCGGAATAGGGCAATCACCTTCAGTTGATGCTACTGTTTATGCGGTTGGTAAAAAACGCACCTTAGCCAGAATAGATAAGGCATTGGCTTATATTGCTAACAGAGAACAAACTCAAGCATAATCTCATTTAATCGCCGATAATAGTTCGGCGATTCACTTTATCTTGTTGAGAGTTTATTATGGCTCGCTTAAAGAAACGTTATTCGATTCCGTCGCTTATATTATTGATTATAATCATAGCAAGTTTATCTGGATGGCGTTATTGGTTAGCATTTAAGGATAAATATAATCTTTCGATAGACTGGCAAGGTATTAACATCAGCTGGGATGCTTTGTCTTTTGCTGAATTAAATATTGTTCAATCATCACAATTATCGGTAACGGCCAGCGATGTGAAAATATCATGGTCACAGCTAAGCGCTAAAAATATCGATATCTATTGGCAAAAAGCCGATTTAACCAATACACAAGCAGTAGCGAAGGTTGCTGATGATCAATTACAACAACTTGATCAATCTACTTTTGAACCTTCATTTATCTCGACTATCATTGTTTGGTTACCAACAAATGTTAAAATTGAACATTTAACATTACACCAGCAAGATAGTGAGTTATTTAATCTGAATGTTGCAGCAGTTAAAAATCAAAATACTTTGCAACTCAATCTAGTCAGTAATACTCAGGATATGGCGACGCTTGCTGCTGATATCTCATTTAATCAATCAAATTCATCGATTGAAATAGAAAATGGCCTTTTGACCACACCCTTACCATATTTTGGTGTTGAAAAAGGTAATTTAACTTTACCATTCAGTGGCGTTTTAACTGATAAGCAATTTTCTTTAAAAAGTACCGATAAAGCACTAGTTAATATTGAAAAAGCGAACTTTTCTGATGATTTAATTATTAAACAGTTAATCGGAAAATTAACCTTTGATGCAGCATTGCCTATTCCATTTGAAGCTAATCAAATTAATGTAAAATCAACATTAACAATTAATAAATCTGACGGCATATATAAAGCAAGCGAATTTAAATCCGCTTTCGGGGATATAAATCTCTTATTCAACAATAATCAATTTACTGTTACAACTTCAGCATTAACTATTCAACAAGTGAATATTGGTGTTATTTTTGAAAAAGTAAAATTAGCTGGTAGTTATTCAGCATCTTTAGCTGCACCAAATAAAGGCGTTGTAAAATGGCAATTAGCACAAGCAGCTATTTTTTCTGGTTCTGTTTCTCTTGATAAAGGGCAATTGAATCTAGCAAAATTACCACAAAAATTTACTTTAAGGTTAAAAAAGGTACAATTAAAAGATATTTTTGCAAAATATCCCGCCGAAGGCTTAGCTGGAGAAGGCGCGATTGATGGTGTTTTACCGGTTACCTTATTGCCTTCTACTAAAAAAGGCACAGCTTTGACCGAAGTTATTATTAACAATGGTCAATTAGCAACGGTCAATGAAGGCTTTTTGCGGTTTGAAAATTCAGCATTGCAAAATTATGCACAAGCTAATCCTAGTATGAAAATTCTCACAGATGTTATTAAGAATTTTCATTATACTAAATTATCAGGGACGGTTAATTATGCTAATGAGATTGCTAAATTAAGATTAAATATCCAAGGCAGTAACCGAGATGTTGAGAATGGCAAAGCAGTAAATTTAAATATTAATCTTGAAGAAAATATTGCAAAATTGTTGATAAGTTTACAACTTTCCGATCAGGTTAGTGAACCCATTCGAAAACGTATTGAAGCGTATTTGAAAGGGAAATCTTGATAGATAAGAGGCTATATTATGCTAAAAAATATGATTACTATTATCGTGTGTAGCGCAGTATTAATTGGCTGTACACCAACGGTTAAGGTACAAGCGCCAAATGAACCAATTAATATCAATTTAAATGTTAAGATTGATCATGAAATTAATATTAAAGTTGATAAAGCCTTAGATAACATTATCAATAAATCAGGTTTATACTAAATTAATATTATTATCGATCGTTATTTACTAATAATGTCGTGAATCTAAAAAATTACTCTTGCGGAACATAAGATGATTTTTTAATAATTTTTACACATATTTAATACAATTTAATATGATGTATTTAATAAGGGGGTTATTATGAATATCTATAAAAAAGCAACGATAGCATTATTATCAATAATATTAGCTTTACCAGTTTTTGCTTTAAATTTAGATCAGGCAATTAATGAATTAGGTCAAGCCAAAGTTAATGGTTTGGTTGGTGAACAAGCTGATGGTTATCTAGGCGTGGTCAAAAATGAAGGTAATGCTAGCGAAATTGCGCAATTAATTAATCAGGCTCGTAAACAGCAATATCAAAAAGTCTCTGCAGAAACTAAAGTACCTTTGTCTGATGTGCAGAGCCGAGCAGGTAGTAAAGCACAAGAAAAAACGCCAGCAGGTCAATATATCAAACAACAAGGGCAATGGTTAAAAAAATAATAGCAACTTTATTACAACAATAGAAAAAGTATAATGATATTGTACTTTAATTGTTTACCAATAATGTGTATCCTGTTATTTTTGTGTTTTACTTGCTGTGATAATTAAAATAAGTTTTATTTGTAAATAGTATCGCTTTGGCGATTTTAAATGGAGAAAATCAATGTGTTCGATTTTAGGTATTCTTGATATTAAATCAGATCCAGAACAACTACGAACAAAAGCATTAGAACTATCAAGTCTACAACGTCATCGTGGACCTGACTGGTCTGGTATTTTTGCTTCTGATAAAGCTATTTTAGCTCATGAACGTTTATCAATTGTAGATGTTAATACAGGATCTCAACCGCTTTATAATAAAGATAAAACCCTAGTTTTAGCGGTAAATGGAGAAATTTATAATCATCAAGAACTCCGAAATCAGTACAAAGATCGTTATGAATTTCAGACAGGGTCTGACTGTGAAGTTATCCTAGCCTTATATCAAGAAAAAGGTATTAACTGTCTTGATGAACTACAAGGTATGTTTGCTTTTATTCTTTATGACATCAACAAAGGTACCTATTTTATTGGTCGCGATCATATTGGTATTATTCCAATGTATATGGGATATGATGAAAATGGTACATTTTATGTTGCTTCTGAGATGAAGGCATTAGTACCTGTTTGTAAAACCATTGAAGCATTTCCTCCTGGTTGTTATCTATCTAGCACCGAGGGTGAAATAAAGACTTATTACAAACGAGATTGGATGGAATATGATAATGTCAAAGATAATAAGACAGATATCAATGAACTTCGTGTCGCATTAGAAGAGTCAGTAAAAAGCCATCTTATGTCTGATGTTCCTTATGGTGTTTTATTATCTGGTGGACTTGATTCTTCAGTTATCTCAGCGATTACTAAAAAGTTTTCTGCGCGTCGAGTCGAGGATCATGAAAAATCAGAAGCATGGTGGCCACAATTACACTCGTTTGCGGTTGGTTTAAAAGGAGCGCCAGATCTTAAAGCAGCACAAGCGGTTGCTGACCATCTAGGTACGGTTCACCACGAAATTAACTTCACCATCCAAGAAGGTATTGATGCGATTCGTGATGTTATTTATTACATCGAAACTTACGATGTCACAACCATTCGCGCATCAACCCCAATGTATTTAATGGCAAGAAAAATTAAAGCAATGGGAATCAAAATGGTGTTATCGGGTGAAGGTGCTGATGAGGTATTTGGTGGTTATTTATATTTCCATAAAGCGCCAAATGCTCAAGAATTCCATGAAGAAACTGTGCGTAAATTAGCGGCACTGCATATGTATGACTGTGCGCGTGCTAATAAAGCAATGGCTGCTTGGGGCGTTGAAGCTCGCGTACCATTCTTAGATAAAAAATTCTTAGATGTTGCTATGCGCATTAATCCACAAGATAAAATGTGTGGTAGTAATGGTAAAATGGAAAAACACATTGTTCGTGAAGCATTTGAATCTTATTTACCAGCATCAGTGGTTTGGCGTCAAAAAGAGCAATTTTCTGACGGTGTAGGTTATAGTTGGATCGATACCTTAAAAGAGATTGCCGAAAGCAAAATTACCGATCAACAGTTGGAAAACGCAAAATTCCGTTTCCCATACAATACTCCAGCTTCAAAAGAAGCTTATATGTATCGTGAAATTTTTGATGAATTATTCCCAGTTGAAAGTGCTGCGCATTGTGTACCTGGTGGACCAACAGTAGCTTGTTCAACAGCTAAAGCAATTGAATGGGATGAGTCATTTAAAAATCTAAATGATCCATCAGGTCGCGCAGCGGTTGGTGTACATAATGATGCTTATAAAAAGTAATATTAACTAATTCAATCTGAAAAAGGGCATTATGCCCTTTTTTTATATCTAAATAATTTGTTAAAAATTTTCATGTTTAGATTATATAATTATAAAAATCGATAATATAATCAATAAATTATTTTTCAATTCTAACTTTCTTATTCATTCAATTTGCTACCAAACAATCATAGAAAATAATTTTTTATTAAATATGTGATCTAAATTCACTTTTTTAAAAAGTTTATAAACTATACTAAATGTTACCAGTCACATCGTGGCTGAATGGAAATAAAATAATATTTATATTCCTATAAATAACTTTATATAAGTATATAAATCATGAATTAGGAGCATTGAGTGAAAAATTATAAAATCGCTATAATCAACTCAAGTAGTTTTGGAAAATATTTTCCTAATCATTTAGAAAGATTAGAAAAAATAGGTGAAGTAAAACATTTTACTTTTGAAAATAATATTCCAGGGAAGGAATTAGCTGATGCACTACAAGATTTCAATATTGTTATTGCCAGTGTCCGACCTTTTTTTAATAAAGAATTTTTTGATAATAAAAAACAACCTTTACTATTACTTTCCCGTCATGGTATCGGATTTAATAATGTTGATGTCGTTGCAGCCAAAGAACATGGCACAATAGTTACGATCGTCCCTCCTTTGGTTGAACGTGATGCTGTTGCTGAAAATGCAGTGACTAATTTACTTGCATTAATTAGACAAACTGTTCAATCACAAGAAGCGGTTAAGTCAAATGAATGGAAGAAAAGAGCCTCTTTTTTGGGTATCAATGTTACGGGTAAAGTAATTGGTATTATTGGTTGTGGCAACATTGGTAGTCGCGTGGCAGAAATTTTCAAACATGGATTTAATGCTCGCCTACTTGTAGTTGATCCAAAAGTTAATGTTGATTGGGCTAACAAAAATAATATTGAAATTGTTGAGTTAGATTATTTACTGCAAAATGCAGATATTATCTCGTTAAATGCCTCATTAAATGAGACTAGTTATCATATTTTAAAAGCGCCGCAATTTTCTTTGATGAAAAAAGGCGTTTATATAACTAACACCGCTCGAGCTGAATTAATTGATGAAACTGCACTTTTAAATGCACTTGATAATGGCACTGTAGCAGGTCACGCAACGGATGTCATGTATGTTGAACCTTCATACTGTGATCATCCTTTAGTTAAACATCCTAAAGTTCTTGTTACACCACATACTTCTGCTTATGCAATTGAGTGTTTGCAAGGTATGGGGGAAAAATGTGTACAAGATGTAGAAAATTTTGTTAATAACTTAGAGCTACAATCGGTGGTTTCTTAATCATTTATCGGAAACTAACTAATTAATTATAAAAATAGTAAGGAGTTTATATATGCAAGAAATGCATGTAACGTTTCTTCAAGCAGCTATTATATCAATATGGGTTGCAATGGTAATGTCTCGGGGGCTAGGTGGTGCTACATTAACGTTGCGATTTACACCTATGATGACTGGTTTAATTGTTGGGATTGTATTTAATGACATTCCTAATGCAATGATAACAACAGCTGCTATTCAGTTGATTTATATGGGTGTTTTTTCACCTGGAGGGCAAATGCCATCAGAGCCAGCTATAGCAACCGCAGTTGCTGTTCCCGTCGCATTGCTGGGTAAAATGGAACCAACAGCCGCTGTTGCTGTAGCCGTACCGGTAGGTTTATTAGGATCTTACTTGTATCAATTAAGATTTTTCTTTAATACCATGATTATGAAATTAACGGAAAAATATGCCAAAGAAGCTAATAGTAAAGGATTAACCTTTTCTATCATCGTGTTACCAATAATTTGTAGCTTTGCATTGTTCGTACCGTTTATGTTTGTTGCGTTATATTTTGGGGCACCAATTATTGCTGATGTGATTAAATCGAATGCTGGAGGACTAGTTTTCCATATTCTTAATGTAATTGGTGGTGGGCTTGCTGCTGTGGGTATTGCGTTAACAATTTATGTTATTGGTAAAAAAAGCTACATCATTTTCTTCCTACTTGCCTATTTTATGGCGGTTATTGCCAAACCACTAAATATTACCATGGTAACTTACGCAATAGTTGGGGCAATAGTTGCCTTTATTTTTGTTCTTGCAAAAAGTGAAGCAGTAAATTCTGCGGTAGATCAACCTAGAAATAATTCAAATAACAATCAAGTTGATGACGATGATTATTAATCATTAGTTATTTGATTAATAAATTAGAAAGAGGAATTTTATAATGACAGAAATAGTACAAGAAAGTATTGATCTAAAGCCAGAAACGATTACTAAAAAAGATATCACATTTGCATGGTTACGTTGGTATTATGCCAATGAAATTCCACACTCATTTGACCGTTACCTTGCGGCATCATTAATGTGGGGATTAATGCCAATTCTTAAAAAGTTATATAAATCAAAAAGTGAATTAGCAGCTGCTTATCAACGACATTTGTTATTTTTTAATACTCAAATTACCTGGGGTGGTGGAACTATTTCAGGAATTATGGCTTCACTAGAAGCAGTACGTGCTGATGAAGTTTATCAAAACAAACCAATTAGTATTGACAATGATGTGCTTTACAACACTAAAGCTGGTTTAATGGGAGCCTTAGCTGGTATTGGGGATGCGATTGACTCAGGCACAATACAATATATTTTTATTGCCATCGCATTACCTTGGGCACAAGAAGGTTTAGCGATAGGTGCGTTATTCCCATTTGTCGGATTTGTTTTATATCAACTATTTGTTGGTTACTATTTTGCCCAATTAGGATTTAAATTAGGTAGAAATGCGGCAACAGAAGTTGTTGGTAATAAGATGCAGATGATCATAGAAGCCTTATCTATTTTAGGTCTATTTATGATGGGTATTTTAGCTGCAAGCTATATTAAAGTTTCTTCTAGTTTAAAATTTACCTTATCTGGTAAAGATTTCATTATACAAGATACATTGGATAAAATTTTACCTGGAGTTTTACCACTTGTTGTTGTAATGGGACTGTACTTTTATTTTTCTAAGAAAGGTTTGAAAGTAACTAGAGCATTAATTGGGCTAACTGTTATTCTTGGTGTTTTAGCCGCAATTGGTATTTTATAAAAATAATCAAATATACATAATAATAGAGGTTTTAAATTATGGGAAAAGTTGTTTTAGCTCGGGTAGATAGCCGTCTTATTCATGGCCAAGTCGCGACAAATGTTTCAAAAGCGGCCGGCGCTAATGCTTTATTTGTTGCAGATGATTATTCGGCAAATGATGAATTCACCAAAAATATTATTCTTGGCGCAGGTGCCAGCACGGGTCATAAAATTAGAGTATTAAAAGAAGATGGTGCAGTTAGGTATTGGAACGATCGTCAATATGATGATTTTAACGTTATTTTAATTACTAAAAATATTGAAGTAATGTATAAAATTATTAAATCTGGCGTACCAGTAACTAATCTTAATATTGGTGGTTTACCATTAGTTCCAGGGGCAACCTCAATTATTAAAGAAGTATCGATTAATAAAGAGCAACTTGATTTATTAATTGATTTACAAAATAGTTTTCCAAATATGGATATTTATTGCCAAGCAACGCCTTCATTAAAGAAAGTACCTTTAAGTGAAGTAATTAAAATGTTTGAATAATATAGGATTAATAACATGATCGGTGTTTTATTAGTTAGCCATGGAAGTATGGCTGCTGGAATAAAAGACAGTGTGAAAATGATTGTTGGAGAACAAAGCCAATTTGAATCATTATCACTTAATCCTGGACAAGATATAAATCAGTTAAAAACTGATTTATTCAATTGTTCAAAATCTTTAGATTCTGGCGATGGTGTTCTTATATTTGTCGACCTTTATGGTGCATCTCCATATAATGCTTCAATGCAATGCGTTCCTCAATGGAATGAGCTTGGCATGAATGTTCGAGTCATTACAGGTATGAGTCTGCCTATGGTAATTAATGCAGTATGTAATAGGGATTCTGTGTCATTGAATGATCTTACTGCGGAAAGTATCGAGGCTGGGCATGAAAATATTCAAGATGCCATTGCCAACATATCTCAATCAAACAACAATGAAAATGATGATGACTATTAATGTAATAACTAATTCAATGTTATTAAGTTAATTTTTATCTTAATCTATTTATAGTTAATATGATTTTTAAAATCATATTAACTATATTGTCTAACTTTATATAAAAATAGTTTATTAATAATGGAAATATTGAAAGATCTGATTTTACGATATGGCATCATATTTGGTAAAAGGTTTAATCCAAAAGAAAAAATCTCTTTTTTAAGGGTATTATCTAAGGAATTAGCGCCATTGGGTTATCAAGTGGATGCGAAGCTATCTAAATTAAAATTAGCGACTAGACGTTATCAAAATTATTATAATGCCTATATCGGCGATCTCAATAAAGCAGAAGTCATTATTTGTACTAATTACGATACTGGGATCAATAATTTTAATTTACAGAAAACGTATGCTTTTCAATCGCAATTTAGTAAGCTGACTTACTTTATTAGTGTTGCCCCTTTTATATTTTTATTCATTGCATCATTAATATTAAATTACCTAGTTTTTTTACCTGATATCCGGATTAATGGCTTTTTCAGTGTTTCTGGCATTTCAGCTATAGTTTCAACAGTACTGTTGTTTTTCTTAATTGCCAAATTTAAGAGTGGGATTCCAAACACTAAAAATTTCGTTTGTAATTCATCAAGTATTATTACTATTATTAATCTTATTAATAAGTTAGATAAAAAAGAAAAGAAAAAAATTGCTTTTGTTCTTTATGATGGCGGCAATAGTGGCCAATATGGTCTAAAAATGTTAGAAAGCTATGCTAAGCAAATCAACGATAAAAAATTTATTTTCTTGGATAGTATTGCCAATGGTGATGATTTAGTTTTTTTTAAACCACAAGGATCTGAGCTAAATATAGCGGATGTTCATTTTCATGACGGGAGTATTGAAACTCAATTATCTAATTACATTATGATCACATCAGGTCATATAAATGAAAATAATAAAATTCTTATAAAAAATGCTCACTCGTCTAAAGATAATTATTTATCTGATGAAAGATTAGAAAAACATACACTCTCGCTGCGAGATGTATGCCGAGCATTAATGAGTGAAAAATGATAATGGATTGTTGCGGAAAAGAACTTGATACCTACCGATAGAATTGGGTAGGTATCTGAATTTTGATGAACTAATGTGTAGCGCCTTTTGCTGCACCAATAGGTAGAATTGTACGACCATATTGTTCATTTAGAACTTCAGCCATCGCAAGATAAATTGCACTTGCACCACAAATTATGCCTTCAAAACCAGCAATATGAATAATGTTATGGTTACCAGAAATATTACCAATTGCTAATAGAGCGAATAAAATGGTTAAGCTGGCGAAAACAAATTGTAATGCTCGATTAGCTTTTAATGTACCTATAAACATAAATGCAGTAAAAATACCCCACAGAGCTAGAAAAATGCCTAGAAAGGTTGCATCGGTAGGTGCAGTTGCTGGTGAAGTAGGTAAATACCAAATACCAACTAAAGCAATCCAAAAGAAACCGTATGACGTAAATGCTGTTGTTCCGAAAGTATTTCCTTTACGGAATTCTAAAATTCCTGCGATTACTTGGGCTAAGCCACCATAAAAAATACCCATAGAAACGATTGCCGTCATAACTGGAAAAAATCCTGCATTATGAATATTTAATAAAATTGTAGTCATACCAAACCCCATTAGTCCAAGTGGCCCTGGGTTTGCAAGTTTTATTTGTTCCATAAGGATCCTATAAATTAATTTTCGTAAAAAAAAGAGCGGCAATAATAAGTGTTGAAAAGCTGATAATCAAGATTTTGTAAAAAATAATTTTGTACCCCCCTTGATATTAATAATATTGTTCCCATTTATGTGAAAACAAAAACATTTCTTTATCTAAAAAAGGACTTGAAAACGATGTTTTCAGTCTTATATATAAGAAATAAAATACAGGTTTGAGGAGAAAAGATTATGGGTAAAATTATTGGTATCGACTTAGGTACAACAAATTCATGTGTTGCAGTAATGGATAATGGTCAAGCAAAAGTATTAGAAAATGCCGAGGGTGATCGCACAACCCCTTCCATTATTGCTTACACTCAAGATGGTGAAATCTTAGTTGGTCAACCAGCTAAACGCCAAGCTGTAACCAATCCACAAAATACATTATTTGCAATTAAACGTTTAATTGGTCGTCGCTATGAAGATGCCGAAGTACAACGTGATGTTGGCATTATGCCATATAAAATTGTTAAAGCTGATAATGGTGATGCTTGGGTTGATGTTAAAGGTCAAAAAATTGCTCCACCACAAATTTCTGCTGAAGTATTAAAGAAAATGAAGAAAACTGCAGAAGATTATCTTGGTGAGCCTGTGACAGAAGCAGTTATTACTGTTCCTGCTTATTTTAATGATGCACAACGTCAAGCAACCAAAGATGCTGGTCGTATTGCCGGTTTAGATGTAAAACGTATTATCAACGAGCCAACCGCAGCAGCGTTAGCTTATGGTTTAGATAAAGATGTTGGTAACCGTACTATTGCTGTATATGACCTTGGTGGTGGTACTTTTGATATCTCAATTATCGAAATTGATGAAGTTGACGGTGAAAAAACATTTGAAGTATTAGCAACAAATGGTGATACTCACTTAGGTGGTGAAGACTTTGACTCACGTTTAATTAACTATTTAGTTGACGAATTTAAACGTGAACAAGGATTTGATCTTAAAAATGATCCATTAGCAATGCAACGTTTAAAAGAAGCTGCTGAAAAAGCGAAGATTGAATTATCATCAGCGCAACAAACTGATATTAACTTACCGTATATTACTGCTGATGCAAGTGGGCCAAAACACTTAAATATCAAAGTGACTCGCGCTAAACTTGAATCATTAGTTGAAGATTTAGTTAAACGTTCAATGGAACCTGTTAAAACAGCATTAAAAGATGCCGGTCTAAGTGTTTCTGATATTAAAGATGTCATCTTAGTTGGTGGTCAAACACGTATGCCAATGGTTCAAAAAGCTGTTGCAGATTTCTTTGGCAAAGAACCACGTAAAGACGTTAACCCTGATGAAGCAGTAGCTGTTGGTGCTGCAGTACAAGGTGGTGTATTAGGTGGTGATGTTAAAGATGTATTATTACTTGACGTAACACCATTATCATTAGGTATTGAAACAATGGGTGGTGTAATGACTACCTTGATTGAGAAAAACACGACTATCCCAACAAAACACAGTCAAGTATTCTCAACTGCTGAAGATAATCAATCAGCCGTAACTATCCATGTATTACAAGGTGAACGTAAACGTGCAAGTGATAATAAATCATTAGGTCAATTTAACCTTGATGGTATTCAAGCTGCACCACGTGGTATGCCGCAAATCGAAGTAACCTTTGATATTGATGCTGATGGTATTTTGCATGTATCAGCAAAAGATAAAAATACTGGTCGTGAGCAAAACATTACCATTAAAGCTTCCTCAGGATTAAGCGAAGAAGAGATCCAAAAAATGGTAAATGATGCTGAAGCAAATGCTGATGCAGACCGTAAATTTGAAGAATTAGCTCAAATTCGTAACCAAGCTGATCACCTTGTTCACTCAACTCGTAAACAAGTGACTGAAGCTGGTGATCAATTATCTGCTGATGATAAAACAGCTATTGAAAGCGCTGTGAGTGATTTAGAAAATGCTGCTCGTGGTGAAGACAAAGCAGAGATCGAAGCTAAAATTAATGCATTAATGGAAGCTTCAAAAAAATTACTTGAGTTAGCTCAACAACAAGCTCAAGCAGATCAATCTGCAGGTCAAGCAAATAGCGGAAGTGCTGCAGGACAAGATGATGTTGTGGATGCAGACTTCAAAGAAGTTGATGATGAAAAAAAATAAGCATTAACTGATATGTTTTTTAATGAGTTATTGCAACGAGTTTTAAACATGTAAAACATTAAACGGGCGCGAGGTAACTCAAGCCCGTTTAGTTGTTTATATAATGATTAAATTTAAAGGTTAATTATGGCGAAGAAAGATTATTATGAAACATTAGGCGTGAGTAAAAGTGCCAGTGAAACTGAGATAAAAAAAGCCTACAAACGCCTAGCCATGAAATATCATCCGGATAAAAATCAGGATAACAAAGCGGAAGCTGAAGCAAAATTCAAAGAAGTTAAAGAAGCTTATGAAATCTTAACGGATCCACAAAAGAAAGCTGCTTATGATCAGTATGGCCATGCTGCTTTTGAACAAGGGCAAGGTGGCGCTGGTGGTTTCGGCGGATTTGGTGGTTTTGGAGGCGGTTCTGCATTTGATGATATCTTCAGTGATTTCTTCGGTGGTGGCCGAGGACGAAGTCAAGCCGCATCGCGTGGTAATGATTTACAATATAATATTTCATTAACATTAGAAGAAGCAGCTAGCGGTGTAAGCAAAGAAATTAAAGTACCAACTTGGGTAAATTGTGATGTTTGCCATGGTCAAGGAACTGAAAAAGCTTCAGATGTTGTAACTTGTAATACCTGTCACGGTGCGGGTGTTGTGCAAATGCGGCAAGGCTTTTTTGCTGTGCAGCAAGAGTGTCCGACTTGTCATGGGCGTGGAAAAGTGGTTAAAAATCCATGTAAAAAATGTCATGGAGAAGGACGTGTTCAAAAAACTAAAACACTTTCTGTTACTATTCCTGCTGGGGTTGATACAGGAAACCGTATTCGACTTTCAGGTGAAGGTGAAGCGGGATTAAATGGTGCTCCAGCTGGTGACTTATATGTACAAGTACAAGTAAAACCGCATGCAATCTTTGAGCGAGATGGCACTAATTTACATTGCGAAATTCCAATTAATATTGTGTTAGCATCACTAGGTGGTGAGGTTGAAGTACCAACCCTGAACGGTAAAGTTAGCCTAACCATACCGGCAGAAACACAAACCGGTAAAATGTTTAGGTTACGTGGAAAAGGCATTAAATCATTACGAGGCAGTGCTGTAGGTGATCTCTATTGCCATGTTGCAGTTGAAACACCAGTTAATCTAACTAGCAAACAAAAAGAGTTATTAAAAGAGTTAGGCGAAAGTTTTAAATCGGATAAAAACTCAAAACATAGCCCAAAAGAAAAAAGCTTTCTTGATAAAGTGAAGAAATTTTTTGGATAACATTCTTTATTGATTATACAATCGAGCCAAATAATGGCTCGATTTTTTTATTCTGCTTTTTTAAATAGTATTATTGCTGTTTTCAGATATCGTATATTTTTCTTTATTATTCAATATCCCTTATTGACATAAAACCATATCTTAATTAGCATATAAAATTAGTAAGGTGGCTAACTAATTTTATGGATATAAAATATGCAGCTTGAAAATCGCTATTTATCTTTTTGTAATATTTTGAAGAAACAAAACACGGTAGATTTAGAAAAGATCCGAACATGCTTTACGTTGTTATCTGTTGCTAATCTAATTGATATAGAGTGTGCCAAACGTCTCCAGAAATATCATCTCTCAGAAAGTCGATTAATTATTTTAGTTTTATTAAAAGAATACCAAGAATTATCTTTGCAAGAAATAGCTAAATTATTAGGGATAACTAAAGCTTCAACAACAACACTTGTTAGTTCTCTAATTAATGATCAGCTAGTATCAAAAAGAAATGATGACAATGACAAAAGAATTTCTATTATTTGTTTAACCCCAGCAGGAATGGATTTATTGACGGAAACGTTAAAAGAGCACAGTTTTTGGATAGAAAAAATAACTAATAATTTATCTGATAATGATGTTGCTATATTCAAAAAGGTATTAAGCCAAATTCATGAAAATGTATCAAGAAAGGAAATCGTTAAATGAAACTAATTGAAGATTTACAAACATTAAGACAAGATTTAATTACCCAATTACCCCAAGATGTACAAAATATTTTGGATAACTCATTAGCAGATATGTTAAGTGAAAAACTAGATAGTCATTCTTTACAATGTGGAGATATTGCACCAGACTTTTCACTAATATCAACTGATAATCAAGAAATCAATTTATACAAATTACTTGAAACTCAATCCGTAATTATTAGTTTCTTTCGAGGTAGTTGGTGCCCGTTCTGTGTAAAAGAATTAGAACATTTTCAAAATAATTTAGAACTGATTCAGCAAGTTAAAAATATGCATTTTATTGCTATTTCACCGCAGAAAGCTTCAATTAGCGCACAGTTAAAACAAGAAAAATCGATGTCGATAACGATACTATCAGATATTAAAAATAACATAGCTAAAAAGTTTGGTTTAGTATTCACATTACCTGAAAAAGTTAGAGAGTTATATAATAGTTTAGGTGCTAATTTATTGGATTTTAATGGCGATGATAGCTATACATTGCCAATACCAGCAACTTATTTAATTGGGCAAGATAAAAAGATTTATTTTGCTTATGTTAATGCTAATTATATGGAACGAGCTGATATATCCGAATTAATAAATGTATTAAATTAATAAAAATTTAAATTTATTTAATAATATAAAATATTATCCCTTTTTATATTAAATTTAATTAAAACTATAAATTTACATTTTAATCGTGAGAACATACGCAATAATATGATGTTGTTGTTCTGTTGTGAGTGAGTTATAAGGTAACAGCTTGTGAAGATAAAGAAAAAAGATTTTATTGCTCAAGATCTGTTAGGGCGAATTTATCAACAATTAAGTTTTGTTAATCAAAAATTGCCCCCCGAACGAGAGCTTGCGGAAAGTTATGGAGTCTCTCGTCATACTATACGTAAAGCGCTAGAAAAACTGCTGCAAATTGGTATTATTTCGGTTCAAAAAGGTTCGGGTGCTTTTATTAATCAACAAACTAAAAATAATCCTTTAATTTATAATTCGCTGACTGAAAAACATTATGATCAAATCAACTCTAAACTGATTTTATTTCGTAAACGACGAGTACAGTTGGAAGAAAAACAAACATTTAATCTAACTGATGATGAATATATTTGGGAGTTTCATCGTATTCGTTTTGTTGACGGTCGAGGTACCCAAATTGAGATTTCTAAGTTACCTTGTCGATATTTTCCTGATCTGAAACAAAAAAATATTGAAAACTCTATTCAACAATATGTATTAAGTAAAGGCTATGAGATATCCCATTATCTAACTCAATATCAAGCTGTTGCCATTAATCGTCAGGAATCTGAATTACTCAAATGCAAAAAAGGCATGCCAGCAATGAAAATTATTAATCGGTGTTTTTTAAATAATGGTGCAATTTATGCCATTAGTGAAATTATTGATATTCACTATACTTGTACTTATATTACACCGTTTAATAAACCTAATTTTGAATTAAGATTAGTTGATGATAAAAAGTAAATTTATCAACCAACTTAGGTTATTTAAAAAATATTCATTATCTTGATTTATGGGGTATGTATAACTCCATTGGGCAAGCGGCTTTGTGTCCATTCATGTGGTCGATAAACCACGGGATATTTATCTGCCTGAGCTTTATCTAGTGTAATACCAATGCCTATTTTCTCTATTGGATATAAATAGCCTTGTTTGGCGGCAATAATACCAGGAAATACTGCCTGTGTATTTGCCGAATAAGGAATATATTCCTGAATTGCTGCATTATGTAAATGAATATTTAAATGAGTATTCACAGCTGCTCCAATTGGTGTCATATCAGGTGGGCAATGCCAAGCAACTCTTATCCCAAATGGTTGGCAAAAAGTAGCTAATTTTAATGCAGGTGTAATTCCGCCAATTTGTGAAACATGGCAACGAATAAAATCAATTTTACGTTGAATGATCAGCTCTTGCCATTCTAATGGATTATTGAATAGTTCACCGGTCGCTAAAGCAACTGAAGTTTGGCTACGAATTTGCTCCAGCCATTGGTTTTGACTAGGCGGTAAAATATCTTCAATAAAATATGGTTGGTATTGCTCAACTTGTTTAGCAAAAGAGACTGCTTGATTAGGAAATAATCTTTCATGTACATCATGCAAAAAATGGATTTTATAACCATATTTTTCTCGTAACTTTTTAAACATCTCTAAAGTATTTTGCATATACTGATCTTGATCAAAGTAAGCACCACTACTTGACTGTTGTGGACTATGCAATTCTTCTGGTTTTCCACCGTAAAACCCTAACTGACAACGAATATGGCGATAACCTTGACTAATACATTGGTCAACTTGTTTAAAAAGTTCTGACAATGTTTCACCGGTAGCATGAGTATACACTTCTATCGCATCTTTTGATTTACCACCAAATAATTGATAAAGAGGCATATTCGCTAGTTTGGCTTTAATATCCCATAATGCCATATCAATACCAGCAATAGCATTATTAATGATTGGCCCATTACGCCAATAAGCATTAACCATTAACATCTGCCAAATATCTTCAATATGATTGGCATCTCGGCCAATTAGCAACGGTTTTAAATATTCATCAACAATGGTTTTTACGGCTAATGGGCGCTGTTGAAAAGTTGCACAGCCATAACCAATCACATCTTTATCTGTATAAATAATTACGGTAACAAGATTATGTCTATCAGGTTTAGTAATGATACATTCAATGTCAGTGATAAGGGTTGGTAACATAGGGTTAGTATCCTCTTTAAAATTTTTTCTTTTTATATAATTACCGATATTTTTCACATCTGTAAAGAGCAAAATATTAGTGAAAAATTATTGGTTCAAATTTGAATTAAAATTGTCGATAAAAAGCATACCAATTGAAAAATATAGTAAATTTCAATGTTAAAACCCCTTTTTTTGTGATCTAGATCAAACTTTTCATTCTTGTATTGATAATTTAAAGTTTCTATTATTTTAATTAAACCAATTCTAGGGACGATTGAGGTTCTAATGAGTAAACAAGAAAGTATTAAAAAAATTATCGCTAATATTGGTGGTAAGGAAAACATTAAAAATGCTTGGCATTGTATGACACGTTTACGATTTGATTTAGTTGATCAAACCATGGTCAATTGGGATGAAATTAAAAAAATTACCGGGGTAATTGGTGCTCAATTTCAAAGTGATCAATGCCAAATTGTAGTAGGTACTCAAGTTAAAGTTTATTTTGACATTCTGGCTGATGAAATAGGATTACAAACGCCAGAAAATGATCAAGCTAAACAACTATCCAAAGAATCTGTCAAAGAACGTAAAGGCATTGTTTCTTTGTTTATGGATACGGTGTCAGGTGTTTTTGGTCCTATCGTACCGGCAATTGCTGGCGCGGGGATGATTAAAGGGTTACTTGCTGGTCTCATTGCGTTAAAAGTCGTTCCTAAAACCAGTGATACAGTTATTATTATCGATTTAATCGCTAGTGGTGTGTTTTACTTTTTACCATTTTTTTTGGCGGTTTCGGCAGCAAAAATATTTAAAACTAATGAGTATTTAGCCGCTGCAATCGCCGCTTGTTTGATGTATCCAACTTTAATTGATGCGGCAAAATTACTAGTAACTAATCCCGATGCTGCCAGTTTTTATTATTTTTTGGATATGATACCAATATCGATTTTTAACTATGCTGGTAGTGTTATTCCGATTATCTTCTCTGTACTGGCATTAAGTTATATTTATCGATTTGTTGATAAAATTATGCCTAATGTGCTCAAAACAGTTTTCACACCAACGGTAACTTTATTTATTGCTGGTTTATTGGCTCTTACCTTAATTGGTCCTATAGGTATCTATTTAGGTAAATTGTTAGCGCTATTTATCCGGTCGCTATTTGATGTTTCTGCTGTGTTTGCTGGCACTATTGTTGGCGCAATTCGACCGGTCGCTATTTTGACGGGTATGCATCATGCAATGACCCCTATAGCGTTGCAGAATTTTGCTGAATTAGGTTATGATATGTTGATGCCGATGATGTTTATGGCAAATATGGCCATTGCTGGTGCGACTGCTGCTATGTATTTTAAAGCGAAAAATAAGCAAGAAAAAACGGTTATTGTTTCTGCCGCAGTATCTGCATTATTAGGTATCACCGAGCCAGCTCTATTCGGTGTATTAACCAAGTATAAAAAAGCCTTTATTGCCGCAACTGCCGGTAGTGCGATTGCCTCCGCTTTTATTGCTTTATTTGGTGTAAGGTTATATGGCTATATCCTATCAAGTATCTTTAGTTTACCTGCCTATATTGGCCCATACTTTATCTTTGCAATATTGGGGGTATTAATATCAATTTGCTCATCGTTCATAATGGCTTATATTTTTGTTGGCAAAAAATAGGCCTAATTTTTAAATAACCTCATAACCGCCCGTGATATTACGGGCTTTATTGATCAGGTTATATCAAAAGGATGGCTTAATATTGCCACCTTTTCTAAAGGTGGTTAAAGAATTTTAATATATAGCATATCTCCTCTTCAGGAATGATAATTTTATATTTTTCTTCGAAGATAACTAATTCATCTTTAATAATTGAATATTCATTCCTATACTTACGAATATAATTTTGTTTATCAATAAATTTAACCTTGCTCTGCTCGCCATTAATTATCTGTTCAAGCATACAAGCGATATGCATAACCAGTCCAATCAAAGTATTATTTGATACTCTAATATTAAATTTACGGGTTATATTTTCATTAAAATGCTTAATATCGGTTAGTAAATCGCGCGGTTCAATATTGGATAAAATATTCGAAAGTGTTTTTTCGATTAAAGAGTAAATGGTTTCAATATCAATTAATTGCTGTAATTTCTTAATATTGTCCGGATAAATTAATGATGTTAAATCGAACTGGCTTATTGACGTATTAAAGTTAAATGGGCTCACTATAGCAACAATAGTATGGCTTTGCTGAATTTCTTCGATTTCTTTAAATAATTTATCATCTTCGTGAGATAAACTAAGTGCAATAATGTCTAAGATATTTTGTCGATATGAAAGTACATTATTTAATAAATCTATGGTGATATTGGTACTTTTATTCGGTACATTAATAATTAAAATGGCTAATTTTTTATTAACTAAACTCTCTTCTTGCGGTGCTGATACTGATGGCGCTTGATTAAGCATATGAATTTGTAACACATTCTCATATACTTCTTCTAAGCAATATCCGTTCATTGCATTTTGAATTGCTTCAATAACATGTAAAGTACTAACCAATTGAATTGTTTTGGTTTTAATACTACATTTTGCCTCTATCTCTTCACCAAAATTTTTCAAAGATCCCATATCAACCAGTAATAGCATGTCTGATTTATTTTTAGTTAATTGAATATGGTTAATAATTTTTTCGAGAATTTTTTGTGGTAATTCATCAAGTGGCACATCAAAAGCAAGTGCATATTCAATATTAAGTAAGTCATGCGCTGTTTTCGTGATTGAAGTTGCGGTTTTATCTCCGTGAGCAATAACGACAATTTGCACATTATTTGAAGGTAAAATAGGATTATTAGTACCATAAATAAAAAACATGGCCAGATAAGCTGCTTCATCGATGGGCAGTGTCGTATCCATAATGTGTTCAATCATTGTGAGACAATCAAGTGCAGCATTAAATTGATTTGGATAATTCGTTCGGACTTTATTTAATTGCGGATGACTAATCTTTTGATTGCTATTTATTCGCTTTAATGTCTGTTCGATATGGTTAGCTAAACTATAATAAATACGGTTATTAAAGCTACACTGTAAACTGTTTTCAGCCTGTTCAATTAAGGCTTCAGTCAAACGTAATACTTTAGTTGAAATTATATTTTTCAGCTTATTCTTATCATATTTTTTAGTATTATTATAAATATAGGTATAAAAATAATCCTGAATCTCTTGTTCAATTTCTTCTTCGAGTTCGAAATTTCCTCTACCTTGTGTTTTTAATTCAGCGATTTTTCGATTTACGATATCGTAGATATCATTAGATTTATTATTTTCATATAGGATCTTATTATCTTCTCCCTGAAATATAATATTTTTTCGATTAATACCAATGATTTTATTCCACGTTTGGCGATGTTGTGTTTCAATCAATAATGCTTCACTGATATGATTTGGTAATAGTGCACTATTAATATAGATATATTCTGAATTACTGTAGGAAATATGTTTGGCATAGGCGGCTGCACAAATAAAACGAATATCAGCTTCAAGTTGCCCTATATTATTGGGACAGTTATAGCCTAACAAAGCGCGAAGGGCATTACTTGATACGACAATTTTTTCTTTTAATTGTGCTGATTCGGTATTAAAGAAATTTTGAATTAGATTAAACCTTTCCTCAAAAGTTCTTGCTCTTAAAGGCGGAATTGTTAAATTCATAGGAAAGCGACGAGTAAATGTTCGCAATAATGCTGAATTAGGATCTTCTGTGGTTGCGGCAATAATGCGAACTTGTGCGGTTCGTTCTACGGTATCACCTAGTCGTCTAAAAAGGCCTTTATCAATAAAAGTAAAAAATATTTCTTGTCCTTCTGGTGGTAAACGGTGAACTTCATCTAAAAATAACAGTCCGGTGTGCGCCTTTTCAACTAAACCTTCACGATCATCAATTGCACCACTATAGGCACCTTTTTTACAGCCGAATAATTGGGTTAAAAGTAGTTGTGGATTTGAGGCGTAATCAGCACAATTAAAATGGATAAATGGCGCATCAGGACTAATTTTATTGACACTTTTAGCATAGTTATAAATCAGTTCGGCAAACAGTGATTTGCCAACCCCAGTCTCACCAGTAATTAAAATATTCATACCATGAGGAGGGTAAAATATGGCTGCTTTAGCTTGTTCAATCAAGGTATGCAAACTGGTGCTAGACTCGATGAAATTTTTGAATTCACCAAATTTGAAATTTGGTTTGTTTTCGGTTTTTATCGAAGATTTAGCAATAGAATATTTGACTGGTTTTCCTTTATCTTTAACCACTTTTCCTTGCTTAATAAGCTGATTTAATTCGTGGCTAACATTTGCCCGAGAATAATTCAGTAATATGGCAAGTTCAGAAGTAGTAACTCCTTCACTGTTTTTTAGCGTTAATTCCTGTAATTTTTGGAAAATAATCTCAATTCTTAACATTTCACATCCTAATGTGTTTTAGCAAATCCATTCTTCAATGTGTATTAAAACACATAAAAACACATTAGCAACTTAAAAAATTACTTATTGATTATTTTTAATTTATTTTGTTTTGGCACGGTTATTGCTGTTATTTATTACATGAAATATATCAAACTGAGGAAAAATTAATGAATGAGTATGAAGAGATTGTAATGCAACTAATTACCAATAGCGGTGATGCAAGAAGTCGCTGCCTAAAAGCAATTAGAGCTGCTCGTAAAGGTAATTTTGAACAAGCCGATAGTTTAATTGAAGAAGTAAAAAAATTTTTAGCCATTGCGCATAAAACACAGACTGAATTAATTCAAAACGAGATTCAGGGTAATCATATTCCAGTTTCGTTACTGATTATTCATGCTCAAGATCACTTAATGAATGCAATTTCAATGCGAGATTTAGCCATTGAAATTATAGAAATATTAAAAGATAAATAATTAAAGAGGTAATTAATATGACTTATAACATTATGCTAGCTTGTATGGGTGGATTCTCTACCAGTATGTTAGTCAAAAAAATGAAAGAGTCTGCGGAAAAGATGGGTATTGATGTCAATATTAATGCAGTAAGCGAAACTGAATTAGATCAATATGATGATCTGGACATTATTATGTTAGGACCGCAAATAGAGTATATCTATGAAAACTTAAAAAAACAGCATGACATTCCAATAGTTGTTATTGATTCTCTGGACTATGGAACGATGAATGGTGAAAAGGTGTTAAAAACTGCCTTAGAAATTTTAGAGAAATGAATAAGCTAATAAGAGAGATTTTATTATGATAAATAATAAAGAAACACTAATGAGCTTTAGAGCAAAATTGCAAAAAGTTATTGGCTCTATTCAATCAAGTTATTCTGTGCAAGCTGTTTCAAGTGGCATGATGATGCTATTACCTGTCATGATGGTGGGCTCGATTGTTGCGGTTTTAAATAGTTTAAATATTGAATCTTATCAGGCAGTATTAGTGGCAACAGGATTAAAATCCGCTTTTAAAGTTGCTTCAGTAGTCACCATGAACGTGATTTCACTCTATGTCGTGGTAGCTATTGCGTATAAGATGGCAGAATTACATAAAAAAGATGGTATTTTAGCTGCATTAATGGGGCTAATGGCTTTCCTTTTTATCACTCCAATGAAAACCAACGGTATTGCCGCCATTGATCTTTTGTATGTTGGTTCAAGAGGAATGATTGTTGCGATGTTAGTAGGATTATTTGCTACACGTTTTTATATTTTCTTACTTAATCGTAAACTAACGATAAAAATGCCTGAGTCAGTACCTGATTTTGTATCAAAATCTTTTTCGAGTCTCATCCCCGCATTTATTATTGCCGTAGTATTCGCTCTAATTAATGCGTTAGTTGGTCTTACTGAATTTGATAATGTACATAATTTAATTTATTCCATAATTCAAGTACCACTTCAAGGCTTAGGTGCAAGTTTAGCAGCAGCGTTATTAATTGTATTTTTAGCGGAATTTTTATGGTTCTTTGGTATTCACGGTTCAATGGCGACTTCGGCTATCTTATATGCTTTATTCTATCCTTTTGATATAGCCAATTTAGAAGCATTTCAAGCAGGTCAAGCGTTACCATTTATTGTCACAATGACATTTATTAATGCACAAAAAGGACCGCGTTATTTAGCATTATCTATTTTATTAGTACGCTGTAAGAGCCAACAAATGAAAAGTTTAGGTAAGATTGGCTTTATACCAGGTTGCTTTGGTATTAGTGAGCCTTACAAATTTGGTTTACCTATGGTATTAAATCCAATTTTATTTTTACCTTTAATTTTTGCCGGAACCATTAATGTGGGCTTATCTTATTTTGCTACATTGATTGGTATTATTCCTCGTGTTAATGGTATGCCTCTACCAACGGCTGGAACGCCTGAAATTATTAAAGGATTTATGATTGGTGGTTGGCAAATGGCAATATGGCATGTGGTATTATTGGTTGTTGCTATGTTGGTTTACTTTCCATTTGTTCGTTACATGGATAGACAAAAACTCAGTATTGAACAAGCGGCAACGGAGAAATAATAGATGCACAATAATATTATAGTTAATGCAGTTGAAAGATTAACACCAAGCCGTGTGCGTCTAAGTTGGCAATCACCACCAAAGTCGCATGAGGTAAAAATTTATTTGAGTGATAGTGCTGATATAAAAAATGCTGAAAAAACTGTACTTACTCAAACAACACAATCAAGCATTGATTTAGATATTCTTGATGATAAACGTTGCTATTTTATCCTTGATATTAATGGTCAAAATTATGTGACTGCTGAACGTGTTCTACCATTGGAAGGTGCAAATAATTTTCGTGATATTGGCGGCTATAGAACTGGTGATGGTAAAACTGTTAGATGGGGTAATCTTTATCGTTCAGATCATTTACATAATTTGACAGATAAGGATATCGCATATTTAAAAACAGCAAATTTTCATACTATTATTGATTATCGTAATGAAAAAGAATACAGCAAACAACCCAATCGCTTGTGGCATAATCAGCTAAATACATTTCGTTTAATTCCCGATGCATCTTCAGCAGAATTAGCTGCTAAGGCTAGTAATGATCATGAAAAAATACAGGAACTCATTAGTTTAAGCCAAAGCAAAAATGGCAAAATGGTTATTGATGGTTCTGGGCTAATTATGCAAGAACAAAATCGTGATTTTATCCGTAATCCTGAAACAGCCAAAATATATAGAGAACTTATTGATATTATTTTAGATAGCCGAAATTTGGCGATAGTACAACATTGTCGAGGAGGTAAAGATAGAACTGGTTTCGGTATAGCAATTATATTAGCTATTTTAGGTGTTGATGAACAAACTATATTATTAGATTATGCAATGACAAGTGAATTAAGGTATTCACGTAATATGCGTAGAATGGAGAAATATGAAAAAGAGACCAATAATGCTGAAATTTTAGCTTTTTTGTATTCTATGATGGAAGCGCGTAGTAGTTACCTTGAAGCTGCATTTGATGAAATGCGTACAAGATTCGGGTCAATTGCGGGATATTTAACTAAAGCGTTAAAAATAACAGAAAGCGAGAGAGAAAAAATAAAACAAAATTATCTATATTAAAAAAATTAACCCAGTATTAAACTGGGTTAATCTAATTTATACTATTTCATACTCTGTAAATTACATTTTAGTAGTAAATGTACGAGCAATAACGTCACGTTGTTGTTCAGCAGTTAGTGAGTTAAAACGTACTGCATAACCAGAAACACGAATTGTTAATTGTGGATATTTTTCTGGGTGTTGTACTGCATCTTCTAATGTTTCACGACGAAGTACGTTTACATTTAAATGTTGACCACCTTCAACTTTAATTGTTGGTGCTACATCTAATGGAACTTCACGATATTCGAATTGACCAAGTTCCGCAGTTGGGACGATTTGATCTTCTTTGTAAACTGATTTAGCAGCAACACAACGAGCTTCTTTGGTTGAATCATCTAATAACCAGAAAGAGTTAAGTAGTGCTTGATTGTCTGCTTTAGTAATTTGGATACCTGTAATCATTTTTAAATCCTCCTAATGGATCTGGACCTTATTGTCCTAAATTATTTATAAGTAATATAGCACTTTCAAAATTTGATTAAAGTCAAAAAAAGCTATTAATCTGATAAGTTTTACCGTTGATTGTGTGGGTTGACCTGATTTTTGCAAATAACTTTATATTTATTAAAAGGTAATCTTTTATTGTCATTTGCAATTTAAGTAATATTTTGATGATCTTAAACTAAACAAGGTATTTTATTCATCTTTTTATTAGTTGAACACGTATTGACTGTTGAACGAAGAGTACTTTTCTCATCATTGATTATCAGTAGGTTTATTGGTATTTTTAGGTATAATTAATATCATCAATAAATCCAGTGTTGAACTAGATAAAACAATTGTAAAGGTCAAATATGAGTAATCAATTAACATGGAATGATGTTATTGGCTCTGAAAAAGAGAAGCCCTATTTTCAACATATAATGCAGTTTGTGGCAACGCAGCGTGCACAAGGTAAAATTATTTACCCACCTCAGCACGATGTATTTAATGCTTTTCGTTTTACGGCATTTAGTGATATTAAAGTAGTGATATTAGGGCAGGATCCTTATCATGGTCCAAATCAAGCTCATGGCTTATCCTTTTCTGTATTACCCGGAATTAAACCGCCACCCTCGCTTATAAATATCTATAAAGAGTTAGCAACTGATATTGAAGGATTCACGATACCTAACCATGGCTATTTAGGCTATTGGGCTACTCAAGGTGTGTTATTACTCAATAACGTATTAACGGTTGAAGCAGGACAAGCTCACTCGCATGCCAAAATAGGTTGGGAAACCTTCACCGATCATGTTATTGCGGCAATTGATAAATATCTAGAGGGTGTTGTTTTTTTACTTTGGGGGTCACCGGCACAAAAGAAAGGTCAATTTATTGATCGTCAAAAACACCATGTGTTAACGGCGGTACACCCATCGCCATTATCGGCTCATCGTGGATTTTTCGGTTGTAAACACTTCTCAAAAGCCAATAATTTTATTTTACAGCATGGTAAAACACCTATCGATTGGCAACCACGATTACCGGAAAAAAAGTAAATGAGTAGTAATAAGAAACGCCGTCCAGGCTTACAGGAAATTGCTAATTTAGTTGGGATCAGCAAAATGACAGTAAGTCGCTTTTTGCGAGATCCTAAGCTTGTATCTGAATCACTTCAATTACAAATATCATCGGCTATTGATAAGCTCGGGTATATTCCTAACAAAGCTCCTGATATGTTATCAAATGCCAAAAGTCATGCTATTGGAGTTGTATTTCCCTCGTTAACTAACCAAGTTTTTGCTGATATTTTAAAAGGTATTGAGATGGTTTCCGATGTGCAAGGTTATCAAACCATGATCACTCACACCGGATATAACGCTGATAAAGAAGAGTTACGAGTCCGTTCTTTATTGTCTTATAATATTGATGGATTAATTTTGACGGAAAGGATACATAATCCAGCTACCTTAAAGATGATTGAAATTTCAGGTGTCCCAGTAGTGGAAATTATGGACAGCGTGTCGCCTTGCATTGATATGGCGGTTGGATTTGATAATTTCACTGCTACAAAAAATATGATTCATCGCATGATAAATAAAGGACGACGTCACATTGTTTATTTTAGTGCAAGACAAGATCAACGTAGTATCATTCGGCAACAAGGTTATGAAAAAGCCATGCAAGAGGCAGGATTAACGCCTAAAACATTAGCCACTAAAGAAGCCTCATCTTATGATTTGGGGGCGAGATTTTTACACCAGATATTAAAAGAATATCCATGTGTTGATGGTATTTTTAGTACCAATGATGATTTGGCTTTAGGTGTATTACTTGAATGTCAACGTATTGGTATTGAAATACCTAAACAAATAGCGATTGTTGGTTTTCATGGTCATAAAATTGGTCAGTATATGAATCCTAAATTAGCTTCCATTCATACGCCAAGAATTGAAATGGGAAAAATTGCTACAGAATTACTCTTGAAACGTATAAATGGTGAAAATATTGCTGAAAAGGTCATCGATTTACCTGTTGAATACCTTGATGGTGAAAGTTTGTAATCAATTTTAAAATCTTTTCTAAAATTTATATCATTATCACATTATTGATTAGGTTTGGATGGATTTCAGGTTTTCATGATTTGATATCTATGCTAAAATCGCCTCTCAGTGGTTATTTACACCTACTAATTAGATCATTAAAGAATAACACTGAGGCCCCCATGAAAATTGTTGAAGTAAAACACCCTCTAGTTCGCCATAAAATTGGCTTAATGCGTGAACACGATATTAGCACAAAAGATTTCCGAAACCTTGCCAGTGAAGTTGGTAGTTTATTAACTTATGAAGCAACCGCTAATTTACCAACAGAAACCGTAACCATTGAAGGTTGGTGTGGCCCTGTGCAAGTAGAACGTATTAAAGGTAAAAAGATTACTGTTGTTCCTATCCTACGTGCTGGTTTAGGTATGATGGATGGCGTATTAGAACACATACCTAGTGCAAGAATTAGTGTTGTTGGTTTTTATCGTAACGAAGAAACACTTGAACCTGTTCCTTATTTCCAAAAACTCACTTCTGATATTGAAGAACGAATGGCGTTAGTGGTTGATCCGATGCTAGCAACCGGTGGTTCAATGGTAGCAACTATTGATCTACTTAAGAAAGCAGGCTGTAAAAATATCAAAGTGTTAGTTTTAGTTGCTGCGCCAGAAGGTATCAAAGTATTAGAACAAGCACATCCTGATGTTGAACTTTATACGGCATCAATTGATGATCGCCTAAATGATAAAGGCTATATTTTACCTGGGCTAGGTGATGCCGGAGACAAAATATTTGGCACTAAATAAAATCTCAATTTTTAGACCGGTTTATCCGGTTTTTTTATGTCTGCTATTTAATAATTAATTTGCTATTGGCAAAAAGAAGTTTAAGAAGAGAGGAAAACGTGGTTAAAATCAATAATGATGAAATTAAAAAGGATACTTCACCATTAAAACCAGCCTGGCAAGATATTTTTACTGGTGCTCAAATGCTATTTGTCGCTTTTGGTGCTTTAGTCTTAGTGCCACTGTTAACTGGTTTAAATCCAAATGTGGCTTTATTTACTGCCGGTGTCGGTACATTGTTATTTCAACTTGCAACTAAAAATAAAGTACCGGTATTTTTAGCCTCTTCTTTTGCTTTTATTGCACCAATTTCTTTTGGAGTAGCTCAATGGGGAATACCGGCAACTTTAGGTGGATTGGTTGCCGCTGGTTTGGTATTTATGTTTTTTGCTTTTCTGGTCAAAATTAATGGTAATAATGTTATCGATCGGATTTTACCGCCGGTAGTTACCGGGCCAATTATTATGGTAATTGGTTTATCATTAGCCCCAGTTGCAGTTGGTATGGCTATGGGTAAAGATAGTGGACTTCAAGCCGAAAACTATCAACTTATCATTATTTCGATGGCTTCTTTGTTAACGACTTTAATTGTTGCTATCTGGGCAAAAGGCTTTTTTAGATTAGTTCCGATTATTGCCGGTATTGTGGTTGGATATGCACTTTCATGTGCTTTGGGTATTGTCAATTTTCAACCAGTTATTGATGCAGCATGGTTTAAAGTCCCTGATTTCACATTTCCTGAGTTTCAGTGGCAAGCTATTTTATATATGATTCCAATTGTGATTGCTCCAACTATTGAGCATGTCGGTGATATTATGGCAATTGGTGCTGTAACAGGTAAAGATTACACTCGTGAACCAGGTTTACAGAGGACATTGTTGGGTGATGGATTGGCTACTACAACAGCAGGATTTTTGGGTGGGCCTCCATGTATTACTTATGCCGAAGTTATTGGTGCGGTAACCTTAACCCGCAATTTTAAAACTCAGGTAATGACTTGGGCGGCATTATGGGCAATCTTAATGTCTTTCATTGGTAAAATAGGGGCATTTTTAAGTTCAATTCCAACTGTCGTAATGGGTGGAATCATGGTGTTGTTATTTGGTTCAATTGCTTCGGTTGGTATTAATATTTTAGTCAAACATAAAGTCGATCTTTCTGTATCACGGAATATGTGTATTGTCTCGTTAGTACTAGTATTTGGTATTGGTGGCATGATCTTCGATTTTGGTTCTTATGCATTACAGGGTATTAGTTTATGTGGGATTTTAGCCATTGTGTTAAATTTAATCTTACCGCAACAAACTAAAACAAATAACTAAGATAAACATTCTGGCCGTTAATTATAAAATCGATTAATGGCTAATCATATTTCCTCTTTTTTACTACTCTATAAGATCTCTACGTTTTACTTAATAAATAATTATTTTAGTCAGCAAGCGCTAACTTTTATAAAAAGTATTCATAAATATAATAAGCCAACTCTGATCCAAAGCGTTGGGGATAACTTAATAACTATTATTTCTGCTCAATAAAATAATAAAACATATTTCATTTATAGTATGTTATTTAGAATAAATAAGTGAGTAATAACTTTTAAATAGTAGAGCTATTTTAAAAAAATTGAGGAACGGGGTTTTTGGATATGAAGGTCGATTCTTTTGATGGTAATAATAGTGATTTTTATAATTAATTTTCCATTAAGACTTTACGAAGCTTAACCAATAAAGTGGCTAAAAAAGTTGCGAGAAATTTTTCTGTCTCTATACTACTTTACTCTTTTAAGTAAAAAATTCCGACTGAATATTTGCAAGTTTGCATATAAATTTAAATAAAAAAATATTAATTGGCGAGATCGTCTAGATGTACTGTAATTTCCAAAAGCCAATATGGGCAACATATATTTTAAATTCGTCAAAGTTGAGCTCCCAATATTCATTTTTTACTATATTTTGTTTTTTATCGAAATCAAGCAGAATTCTGCGTTTTTTTTTACAATCCTTTTGCCGTTCTTTTTTATCTCGGCGGATTTTATTAGGGTTAATAATGGTTGCTTTTATGCAACTATCCTTTTCTAGTCAAGCATTAACATCTGAAACATTAAATCTTATTCATGGTCATGCGCCTTATTTTACCTTTGATGGAGGAGGGACTCGTGTGACTAACACCGATAGTCTGCTCGGGATAACCCTCTCTGATGGAACTAAATACACCCCTGCAAAAAATAATTCATTCATTAAGCCAATCGAATTACCAAATTTAGGTGAAACGTTAGCTAATATTGACATGTTAGTGCCAACTGATACTTATTCAATAAATTTAAGTTCACTTGTCGCAGAACCATATAATTATTTTGGAGATGATGATGGCGATGAGAATGTTACCGCTACTGGTTCTTTAACATTATCTATCGTAGATAAAAATAATCAATCGGTTGCACGTAATGCAACATTAGATATCTGTAAAGCGCCATACAAATTAACATTATCAAATACTGATGGCGCCTTAACTACTCGTTATGGCTTTCCAAATAGTAATACTTTTAACGCGAGTAATACAACTTATTATATCAATCCTAAAATATCGCCAAAAGTGTGTTTTGCTAAACCCAATTTATTATATGGTTCAAAAGTAACAAATATGGGGCATTTTGCAGGTCCTCCATCCATTTGGGATCCTGAAAATGGGTTTATTACCCAGTCGTTTGATTCGACCACTTATGGTTTAAACTTCCCAACGACAGGCGCCGATGGTTTATATTTTGATTTAATTATAGGTGGTGTTGCTCAACCCTTAAAATGGGAAGAGGTTGAACGCGAAGGTATTAAAGCAACGATGACACCAGATCCCTCAGGTACAAGTGTACGAGTTAAACTGACAGGTCCTGTTGCTACTGAGTGGGAATCAGATTCTCCTGATAATATATATAACCCTTCTTTGCCCCAGACTTTCGAGTTAGTTGGTCGAGACAGTAGTGATAATGAAGTGATTAAATACGGTTTCCAGTTAAAACAATGGTTCGTCAATCGAGGGCCTAAAAACTACAGCTATCAACAAATATCGTGGTGTGAAAAGATTGGTTATCGTATTACTGAAGTAAAGGATTTAACTAATGCAATTTGCCCATCAAATAATTATAGATGTCAAGGTTTTGTTGGTGCAACTCCTTCATCATCTGATGGTTATTATGAACGTAACATCGGTGCAGGTTTATTTGCAGAGTGGGGATCTATGGGTGATTACAATGCCAACTTTAACGACTTCCAAACCTCCCTTTGGTGGTACTGGACAGATGAGGTTCTCAACCAGGGCAATGATTATGATAAGAATTATCGGTATATAGTTTCTGCGAGATATGGTCATGTAGATTTAACAATGAATTATGGTGGCGGTAGAGTTAATCTTGTCTGTGTCTCTCATTAGCGGTTTAGTGGTATTGTAATGCGTAATCCATACGCCTAAAATCAAACAGATCTATTTTGATAAATAAAAAACTCACTTATTTCTCAATAAGTGAGTTTGGTTTAATAGTAATCAACAACCGTTATTTAATTGGACGCATTGTCGGGAATAAAATTACATCGCGAATAGTATGACTGTTGGTAAATAACATTACAGTTCTGTCAATACCGATCCCTAAGCCAGCAGTTGGTGGTAGACCATGTTCTAATGCGGTGATGTAATCTTCATCATAGAACATTGCTTCATCGTCACCGGCATCCTTTTGTGATACTTGATCGGCAAAACGTTGCGCCTGATCTTCTGCATCATTAAGTTCTGAGAAACCATTACCAATTTCTCGTCCACCGATGAAAAATTCAAAGCGGTCAGTGACAAATGGGTTTTCATCATTACGACGAGCCAGTGGTGATACTTCAGCTGGATATTCGGTGATAAAAGTTGGTTGTATTAAGTTAGCTTCAGCCACTTCTTCGAAAATTTCAGTTACAACTCGACCTAATCCCCAACCTTTTTCTACTTTGATTCCCACATCTTTGGCAATTGCACATGCTTTATCAAAATCATCTAAATCCGCATTATTCGTTTCTGGACGATAATGACAAATTGCTTCACGCATCGTCATTTTGATAAATGGTTTTCCAAAATCAAAAGTATGTTCGCCATACTGTACAACTGCATCACCAGTTACTGCGATAGCTAAACGGCGGAATAATGCTTCGGTTAATACAATTAGGTCTTTATAATCGGCATAAGCCATATACATTTCCATCATTGTAAATTCTGGATTATGTCGTGGTGATACCCCTTCATTACGGAAGTTACGATTAATTTCAAATACTCGTTCAAATCCACCAACAACTAAACGTTTTAAGTAAAGTTCTGGCGCAATCCGTAAGTACATATCTAAATCTAGCGCATTATGATGAGTAATAAATGGTTTTGCTGAAGCTCCACCAGGAATCACTTGCATCATTGGTGTTTCAACTTCCATAAAGTGGTTTTCAAGCATAAAGTTGCGAATTTCAGTCACCACTTTTGAACGAGCAATAAAGGTATCTCGAGATTGTTGATTAGTAATTAAATCAAGATAACGTTGACGATAACGCATTTCTTGATCGGCTAAGCCATGGAACTTATCTGGTAATGGGCGTAGTGCTTTTGTTAATAAGCGAATTTCTTGACAATGGATTGAAAGCTCACCAGTTTTGGTTTTGAACAAATAACCTTTAGCACCAACAATATCACCAAGATCCCATTTTTTAAATTGTTCATTATAGTAATTTTCTGGTAGATCATCACGAGTGACATAAAGTTGGATTTGTCCAGTTACATCTTGTAGTGATACAAATGATGCTTTTCCCATAATACGGCGCATCATCATGCGACCAGCAACAGTAACGATAATTTTATTTTCGATTAGCTCTTCGTTAGTTTTATCATCATACAATTTATGAAGATCGCTTGAGATTGCATCACGACGAAAATCGTTTGGAAAAGCAATGCCTTGTTCGCGAATTGCAGCTAGCTTTTCACGACGTATTGTAAGCTCGTTGTTTAACTCTTCAATATGGTTTTGTTGCTCTTGCTGTGTTGACATAATATTACCTTTTATTTATCACCAAACAGGGTTATAAACCTGCTTTTAAGCTTTCTTCAATAAATTGATCTAAATCACCGTCTAAAACGGCTTGAGTATTACGGGTTTCGACGCCGGTACGTAAATCTTTAATTCTCGAGTCGTCAAGTACATATGAACGGATTTGACTACCCCAACCAATATCGGATTTATTTTCTTCCATCTGCTGTTTTTCGGCATTCTTTTTCTGCATTTCCAGCTCATAAAGTTTCGCTTTGAGCTGTTTCATCGCTTGATCTTTATTACTATGCTGAGAGCGATTGTTTTGACATTGAGTCACAATCCCTGTTGGCACATGGGTAATACGAACAGCAGATTCAGTTTTATTAACGTGCTGACCACCTGCACCAGATGCGCGATAAACATCAATACGTAGATCGGCAGGGTTGATATCAATATCAATATTATCATCAATTTCTGGATAGACAAATACCGATGCAAATGATGTATGACGTCGGTTACCTGAATCAAATGGACTTTTACGAACTAAGCGATGAACGCCAGTTTCGGTACGTAACCAACCATAAGCATAATCACCAGATACCTTAATAGTGGCCGATTTAATGCCTGCTACGTCACCATCTGATACTTCCATCACTTCGGTACTAAATCCTTTTGATTCAGCCCAACGGAGATACATTCTAAGTAGCATTTCCGCCCAATCTTGTGCTTCAGTGCCACCTGATCCAGATTGAATATCTAAATAACAATCAGCACTATCATAATCACCTGAGAACATTCGACGGAACTCGAGACCAGCTAGTTTTTTTTCTAATTGCTCTAGTTCTAGATTTGCTTCATCAAAAGTATCTTGATCTTCTGCTTCAACAGCAAGTTCAAGTAAGCCTTCAACATCATCAAGTCCTTGATCTAATGAATTAATGGTATTGATGATCTCTTCAAGCATTACTCGTTCTTTACCTAATGCTTGTGCTTTTTCTGGATCTGCCCAAACTTCCGATTGTTCTAATTCAGCATTGACTTCCTCAAGACGTTCTTTCTTGAGATCGTAGTCAAAGATACCCCCGAATCACATCTGTTCGCTCGGTTAATTCGGCTATTTTCGATTTGATAGGATTAATTTCAAACATATTATGTTGTTTTGTTAATTTTTAAGTTTTTTAATTAATCCTACATTGTAACGGATTTAAGTATAACTTAGCAATTACCAATTTGTTCACATCATTGATAATAATGTAAATGAATAATAAATAAAAAATGACGCATATTGCGTCATTTTTATAATGTGATATTTTTAAATGAGCTTATTTTTTCGCTTCTGCGTATAATTCAGCTACTTTATCCCAGTTAATAACATTCCAAAATGCACCGATGTAATCAGCACGGCGGTTTTGATATTTTAAATAATAAGCGTGTTCCCAAACGTCAAGCGCTAAAATTGGTGTGCCAGAAACGCCTGAGAATTTTTCACCCATAACTGGGGAATCTTGATTAGCAGTTGAAACCACTTCTAGCTTATCATCTTTCAATACTAACCATGCCCAACCAGAACCAAAACGAGTTGCCGCAGCAGCTGAGAATTTTTCTTTAAATGCATCAACTGAACCAAAGTCTTTTTCAATAGCAGCTTTAAGTTCACCTTTAAGTTCAGTTCCAACTTTTAATAATTCCCAGAATAGAGTGTGGTTAACATGACCACCAACATTATTTTTAACACCAGTAATTTTGTCTGCAGGGACTTTGTCTAGATTTTTTAGTAATGTTTCAGGGCAAAAGTCTTTAACTTCGGTAGGTAGAGATTCTAATAATGCATTAGCGTTATTTACATAAGTTTGATGATGTTTGTCATGATGAAGATGCATTGTTTCAGTATCAATATAAGGCTCTAAAGCGTCATAAGCATAAGGTAAAGGGGGTAATGTATAAGCCATGAAATTGCTCCTTTCATTTATTAAGTATTTTTAACTCATTTATACTGTCGAGTATACGGTCTATCAATATATCCCACAAACTATTGTTTAGATAGCTTATGACTATCTAATTTAATATCATTGCTGTATAATTTTTACACTTTGTCTGGTTGTGTTAAATAAGGTGTATACATCATAATTGCATGATTTTCACTAATGAGTTTTTCCTCTATTTGATTATCGAGCAAATGGGTTTTTCGTTGCCATATCTTATTGTGTCTAGTGTATCCGCCCCACCATTGTTGTTCAATAACGTGATCGGTTTCGAATATTTCATAGTGATAAGATAAAGGTGTATTGGCAAGCAGTTCACCATGTAAATATTCATCATCTAACCAAAGATTAAGTCGGTAGGTTGTATTGGTTTTATTGAGTAATTGTAAATCGATATAGTTATAAGAAAGTGTTGCACCACAAGCAAATGGAATAGTACGATTAACATCCGGAAAAACATCAAAACTATGACGCCATCGTTCAATAATGGTTAAATCTGAATGTAATACTATCCAGTAAATCAAATTGCCAAGTTGGCATAAACCACCACCAATATCTTTGCCGATTTGGCCATTATGTAATGAGAGACCTTCTAAAAAGCCGCGTTTCTTAGATGGTCGACCAACTTTTTGCCAAATTGAAAATCGTTGATTGGGCTTAATTATCGAACCGTCGAGCTGTTCAATTGCTAAGCGAAGGTTAGTAATTTTGTTATATTGCAAATACATATCAACATCTTTCAGTTGTCTTAACAATACCGATTGATGTTTTTTATGAGAATAGCAGCAAGTATTATTATTCTTATCAATTACGCTATAGGAGTGACGGTTGCGCCACCAATCTAGTTTACGTTTGAGAATAAAATACTCCTTACCTAATTTTAACCTTAAATTACTGCGTTTTTTAGGTTTATCTACAATAGTGTTTTGCATACAACAATCATCCTAACTACTAAATTGCTTATTTTTTTATAAGTGATAAATAATTAAGGCTTAATTTATCTAAAAAGCCAAACAGTTTCTGATTCATTTCAGAATAATCATGGGAACGAAGTTGGCTAGGTGTATCAACAAAACGATATTTTGCTGCTTGATTAAGATCACTTTCTGAGTGAGCAATCAGCTGTTCAACAACTTCTAAAGTTAACTCCATATGGCATTGAAAACCATATACTAAAGGACCATAAGCAATGATTTGTCGTGGGCAGCCTTCACTATAGGCAATAATATGTGCTTCTTGGGTTAAACCTGGCATGTCATTGTGCCAATGGCCGACAGCTAAACCCTTGCCAAAATCAACAAATAAAGGATTATTTTTACCTATTTCAGTTAAGGTGATAGGGAACTTACCGATTTCCTTTTCCGGACTATGACCATGTGGGGCTCCTAAAGCTTCACCAATTAATTGTGAACCAAGACAGACGCCAAGTACGATTTTTTTTGAATTGATAGCCGATAATATTACAGCTTGTTCGGCTAGCGAGTCAAAATGAGGGCACTCTTGTTTGGTTGTTGCTGGTGATTGTGGGCCACCCATAATAATCAATATATCAATATTATCTACATTGTTGGGAAGAGGTTCACCAAGATAAACCCGAGAATAGCTGATAGTGTGATGGTGCATTTTGGCCCATTGTTCATAAGCTCCAGGTGCTTCGAAATCTTCATGAATAATAAAATGTATATGCATGGGTTCCTAATTCCTAGTGTGTTAAATTTATTAGATTAATAAACAATAAATTCAGTATTAATTATCTCGAAAACACTTAACAATATAGTAAGCAATAACAGTTATAAAAACAAAATATTAGTATTTCAATCATATTATTTTGAGATAAGAGAAGTAACGTTATCCTTTTTATATAAAATAATCTGCAACATTATTTTTAATAAATGTTAATTTCTAACCTTGAAATTAAATGAATAAATGTTACAGTTAATTGGCATTTTGTCTCCCTTATTTAGCTTGCTAAGAGTGATTATAATCATGCTAATAATGATTATTTGACTATAAATTGATAAAAAAGAACACATAATTAAGTTAAAAAACACAATAACAGCTTAAAAATCATACAAATAAATTATATTCTTTAAACTAAATGTAACTTACTTATATTAAGGATAATATTGGTAAATATTTCATTTTTAAAAATAATAAATAGAATTTAGTTCGTTAGGATATGTAAGGAAGTAATAGAAACATCGTTTTAAAAAATAACATTAGCCAGTGTTAACGCACTTTTAAAACGGTTTTAAAAAATCGTTATTCGCTTAGAATTGATATTATAAACAATAGATTGATTGTTATTTATCTAATTTCAATAGATGAACAATTAAATCAACTTTGCGATTATTCAATTATTTCCACTTTCAGCTACCAAAAGCTATTGGTCAACCCAATGTTAGATCAAAGTAATTCATCTATTAAAATCAACGAAAAGGTCATTGAGTTGGGGCATTGTCGATGAAGTCTACTTAAAATGTAATGCTATAAGAAAACAGGCGTAAACAAAAAATAACTATTTTACTAAAAATGAGTGAAATTAATGATAAACGCGGTAGGAAAAAAGGTTAGAAATGTTCGAGGAATTAAATGAGTTTGAGAATTTTAGAAGATATCGTTATCTGTTAATTGATAATAGAGTTGTACTTCATTGGGCAAGTCCGTTATCACTTGAAAAACTAACGTATCAATTTGGCGAAAATAAAGCTTTTGGTGAAAAAAAACTAACAACAGTATTACGTACTGATCTGAATTACGATCAAAGTGTTTGCCCGACATTGATTCAATTGGCTGAGCCAAGTATATTAACCGATGATGTCATAATTGATGACATTAGCCGACAAGCGGCATTAGAGTGTTTTTGGTCACAACGTTATATCTGTGCTTATCTGGTTAGTGACCAAAAACCCTCAGCATTGGCAAAACAATTAATTAATATTGGCAATTCAATTGGTCGGACTTTAAAAGAACCGTATTATCCATTTTTTGAGCCTTTTCGGATGCAATTTTTGGATGAAGTGGGGTCCAATCAAAGTAAAGCGTGGTTAAAAGCGCAATTTTCTCAAATTTACAACTATTATTATCCTTCAATTCATAATGGTAAATTTATTCAATTTACTGCTAATAACGAACCCATCCCAGAAAAAAGTTGGGATATTGATGACAATCTGCTTATTAAAAATATTCGAATAGTTCGTACTTTGGTTAATGCTTGGGCAAATAACCGATTACAATTTGAAGATCAACAATCTTTACCACTATCAAAGGATATTATCGCCGAGGCGACACAATTGGTTGAGCAAGCTATGCAATTAGGTTTAGTTGATGCTGGTGATATTTTATTTTGGGGAATTTGTGGTTTAAGGCACCATCAAGCCTTTACCCAAAATCCCAAAGTTTTAATGCTAACGGAGCTTGCTAAAAAAACACCTGGAACACTATCAACACAAATTAATAATGCCAATATTGCTATTGAAAGTACAAACATTAGGGATATTAGATAAATAAAATAATAAGGCATAACCAACATGGGAAAAGAAATAAATATAGGCAATCAAAATAAAAGACAAGCTGCTGGAAAATGTCCTGCATGTGAACGAAAAGGTATTCCGGTGTTTTTACTGCGTCAGGCGGTAATTAAATTAGCGCCGTTTAAAGGCGCAAAAAGTGATGTAGATTATCAATCGTTAGCTAATTATGCACAAAAAATAAACTTTAAAAATCGCATGCCTGACGAACAGTTAAACGATTATGGCTATATTTTGCGTACTCTGCGCAAAGGTTATGTTTATGTGATGCAACAAAAAGGAGATGATATTAATACACGAATGCTTGAAGCTTATGAGTGTTTTAATGGTGTATTACGTTTAAAAGATGCTTATAGTTTAAGTGGTACAGAACCAAGACCATTATCAAAAGCATGTTACAATGCCTGCCACTCCATTCCAGCCTCATTTATTAATTTGGATGATCGAATCTTTACCGATGCATGGGTAGCATATGTTTCACAACCTTGGTCTAGCGAAACAATTGATCAATATATTAAAGAACAAGACAAACTGGCGCTATCTCGTTTTACCCACATTGACATAACCAAATTGAAAGACGATCCCGATCAAGCAACCAGCAATCGAGCAGTACCTTTTGTGGATATTTTTGGCAAAGCAGATGATACCGAAAGTGTCAGTAATGTACTTGAATTTAGAATAAAAAAAGACCTGTTGCCAAACTTCCAATCGGCACATCCTTTTATCAGTCTTTATGATCAAAAACGTTCATTTGCCTACCACGTCAATCCATTATCAGGTTCCTCATGTGGTGTCGTTGTGGAAGACACTTTTGGTATTGCTGAAGAGCTAAACTCTCAGCGGCTTTCACATTTGCATATATTTAATGAAAAACCTCTGACTGATGACGAATTAAAACTTGCTGAAGAAGTTATTGATAATTTGGATGACATCGATAAAGAAACTAAAATTTATGAACAACGCGCCAAAAATATGCTCAAAACAGTCAATCCAAAATTGCAGCAACGTTTTAAATATTATGATGCTGGAATGTTAAAAAAACGGATGATATTTGAATTAATGACTCAGTACCGTCAGTCAATTGTAATGTATTATGATCGTGAAATTGATAAAGTAGAGGAAGCGATTGAAAAACTTGTAAATTCTGGTAATGATAATGTTGGCTATAACGGTATCCCCGTATCAGCAGGAATGCGAGCTATAATAGGCAGACTATCGTCAGACAAAAAGCAAGCATTAGACGATTTTGATGACTGTGTTAATCAAGAAACAGTTAAGAGTTTTAATACCGAATTAGAGGTGGCTTATAACGAAGTTGTAGATTATTGTAAAGAATGGTCACAAGATTATTTTACTTATGTCCGCTGGTTGTTTGGTAAGCCAGAGTTTATATCGGACTTTGATCAAGCAAAACCAAGCAGTTTTAACCCAGTCCATTTTTGGCAACGTGAATTTGATTTTTCAGTTGAAACAACTTCGATAGCGCATATAAATGAAGTTACGCAAATACTATTAGACTCAACCCATTCAGAAATAAAGTTAGGTACTGATAATGCCTTGTGGGATGAACTGCTTAGCAATCCAGAAAGCATCTATTACATTATTGACTATAATAACCCTAAAGGTATTGATCGTGATGAAGAGGTATATGTTGATCTGGCGGATAATCGACTACTAAAACCCAGAGATATTATATCAAATGCATTAAGAGTTGGAGCTATCATAACTAAAGCAATTGAAGAAGTAAGTGAAGTAGAACTAAAAAGAAAACTACATATATTAGAACAGCATAAAGCAAATTATGAAGTTAAAATTAAAAGCTATCAGCAAAAAATAGAAGAACTGGAAGAACAAAATGCGAAAAATTCAAACAATGAGAAAGCTGAAACTGAAACTAAAAAATTGATAGAGGACAAAAGAAAATATAAGGCTGAAATTCAAAAATTAAATAAAGATCTTGAAAAAGTCAATCAACAGATGTCAGAAATGGCTCAATCAAAAACGTCAAACTCAGGCCATAGCGCTAATATAAAACATTTATTAAATAGCACCGCCTTAAGAAAGCAGGCAGCACTAATTAAAGATAATTTACATACCGCCATAAAATCACCGTGGATGCGACTTAACGCTTTTGATCAACTAGTCAGAATCGGAGCGATGCCAGTTGAAATTACTATACAAATAAACCCCCAAAATTACGCTAAAATTCAAAATTTATTAACCCAAATGCAGCGAGGTTTTTTTAATCGAGGTATCTATCATCCGCATGAACTGGAGTTTTTGCAAAATTTTGACATTGATGAAGAGGTGACCAAAACAGGTACAATTAAAACCAAAAAAGCCAAATTTACGCTCTGTTTTCCAGACAAAATAACAAAAAGCTTATTTGTCGATTTTATTAAGCAAACCAATGGGATATTAAGCCCCTACCCATTAAAAAAATTTGTTGAAAATGCGTATAAAGACTATTTTAAGCTAATTTATAAACAAAAAAACCTTCGAGCTCAGCTTGGTAATGCAACCGAAGGCATGAAGTCAACCCAAGATAAAAAAATAAAAATTAGTTCAAGAAATCGTAACAATGAAATCATAAAAATAAATCAAGAAAAAGAAAATATAGAAAATCTTTCAAACAAAACTAAAGTTGAATTAGAAAATGCCAATAATGAATCTAGGTTAGAAAACGTTAATAACGAAATCAAAGTTAGAAAATTAACTTTTGCCATTAATCTGACAGTGAATTCGATATCAGGTGTTATCACTTTGATGAATATAAACGACACGCTTAAAGAGTGGGGCGTTGCAAAAGAGGGCAGTGGCGAACAACAAGTAAAAGTTCAACTAATAAAAGATGTGGTATATCTGGCAACGATGGGGGTTGATATAATTAATCAATACCATAATATTAAACTCTTGATGAAGTTAAAAGACGCTATGGTTATCAATGCTAATACTCAAGCCATCAATAGCCAATTAAAATTAAATACTCTAATTAGTAAAACTGTTACCAGAGTAACAACAATAATCACCGTCCTTGATGCTGTTACTGAGTTAAATAGTGCGTTTGATATGTTGGATATGGAAAATAAAAGATATTTTTACATGAGATCAATTGGTTCTATTGTTTTAATTATGGGTGCAGCCATAGCTTTAATCGGTACCTTGATCCCCATTATTATCGGTGTTGTTTTAATGATAGGTGGTGCAATTGCCATTTTGTTTAGTAAAAAGTATGATAAATACACGCCTATTCAGCATTGGTTAAATCGTTGCTATTTTGGCAAACACGCAGAGTTCGAATATTTAGGTTATGACGCTTATCATGAAGATGATCGCCGTTCACACAGTGGTTTTGGTTTAGCGCTCAATGACTATACCATTGCCATCTATGGCATCCAAACCTTTATCCGTAAGGTACCGCTTTATAATGGTGTCCCTGTTGTACCAATGCCTCATTCAGCCAATATCTTTCAACGTCACATCTATTTTTATGTGGATATTCCTGATTTTGCCAAAGCCAATCCTAACGAAGTACTAACGGCTTCCATTCGTTTATATCTTTATAACTGGGAATATCTTGATAACCAATCAAGTGTGATAACCGATAAATATATTGATTTAAAATGCCGTGTATCAACCAACGGTATTGAAGTTTTAGAGATAAAAAATGGTCCTGTGACCGACAAAAGTATTTGCACTGATAAAAAAATGTTTTTCAATAAATATGAATTGCCGGCAATGAAAAGCAAATTTCCTTCCCAAACTGGCGAGCGTTATATCCATGAGCCAGCTGAATTTCAATTAACACATACTCTAGAAGATGGAACAATAGTGATCGAAAGCGAACCAAAATATAGTAATGTTGAAAATGTTATTGTTAAACAAGATGATAGCATTGACAGAGATGGGTTGATTATTAATAAATGGATTGCAGGCACAATTAACGCTATTGGTATAAAAAAATACCAAATAATCATTGAGTATAATAACCGTGAAGCAGTCCCACTAATTATTACCAAAAAGTCGAAGAAAATTAATTAACGAAAAGGAGCAATTATGCCATCACAATATCGCCCACAAATATTAGGCTGGATAGGGGATTTAGGTAAAGGTACGAATTACTTTTCAGATGCTGATGATCGTTTACTGTATGCCAACGATAACTATTGCGCTTTTCTTCGTAAAACCTCATCTGATCAGATTTTTTATTTATGTGTTTCTACAATTATCATTATATGTTCATTTCCAGCGATTTATATATCTTTTCTGTTACTTTTTGAGTTTAATCCCGAAACTGAAAGTTTTTTATTTATTACTTTTCTCATTTTATTTATTACTTGTATTTTAGCTTTATACATTTGTATTCCTGAGTTATACCAAAATCTTTTTACACGAAAAGGTAGTCCAATAATCCTTAATCGTAAAACCAAGAAAGTGTATATTAATGAAAGCTATTTCTTTAATTTTACCTCGTTTAAAAATCCGATTCATTTTTTACACCCCAATAAAAAACGGATAAAAGAGTATGATTGGGCCGATTTACATGGGGTTGTGGTGCATAATTTTTCCACCTATCCACTCAGTACCACTATTTTAATGGTGTGTGAGCCGGGCACGTATAAAACCATTGACCATGTGCTATTAGATCCACTGCGTTACGGTATTGGTAGTTATCTGGTCTGGGGATGGGTCAATAATTTTATGTGCTTTAACGATTTAATTAGTTTAAACGACGGAAAATATACCTGGGAGCAAGAAACACCTTTTAAAAAGGATATCATTCAAGGTCAAGGTTGGCCGGAATGGATGGTTGAAGCGTTTAATGCCCTATCGCCGGAACATCTGATAGAGATTAAACAAAAATATCATGTGCAATAACCAGATTAGCCAATAAAAACAAAGCAAAAGGAATAATTAGGAGCAATTATGCCATCACAATATCGCCCACAAATATTAGGCTGGATAGATGATTTAGATAAAGGTACGAATTACCTTTCAGGTGCCGATGATCGCTTACTGTATGCCAACGATAACTACTGTGCTTTTCTTCGTAAAACTTCATCTGATCAGATTTTTTATTTATGTGTTTCTACATTTATCATTATATGTTTATTTCCAGCGATTTATATATCTTTTCTGTTACTTTTTGAGTTTAATCCCGAAACTGAAAGTTTTATGTTTATTACTTTTCTCATTTCATTTATTACTAGTATTTTTGCTTTATACATTTGTATTCCTGAGTTATACCAAAATCTTTTTACACGGCGAGGATGCCCAATAATCCTTAATCGTAAAACCAAGAAAGTGTATATTAATGAGAGCTATTTCTTTAATTTTACCACGTTTAAAAATCCGATTCATTTTTTACACCCCAATAAAAAACGGATAAAAGAGTATGATTGGGCCGATTTACATGGGGTTGTGGTGCATAACTTTTCCACCTATCCACTCTGTACCACTATTTTAATGGTGTGTGAACCGGGCACACATAAAACCATTGACCATGTGCTATTAGATCCACTGCGTTACGGTGTTGGTAGTTATCAGGTCTGGGGATGGGTCAATAATTTTATGTGCTTTAACGATTTAATTAGTTTAAACGACGGAAAATATACTTGGGAGCAAGAAACACCTTTTAAAAAGGATATCATTCAAGGTCAAGGTTGGCCGGAATGGATGGTTGAAGCGTTTAATGCCCTATCGCCGGAACATCTGATAGAGATTAAACAAAAATATCATGTGCAATAACCAGATTAGCCAATAAAAACAAAGCAAAAGGAATAATTAGGAGCAATTATGCCATCACAATATCGCCCACAAATATTAGGCTGGATAGATGATTTAGATAAAGGTACGAATTACCTTTCAGGTGCCGATGATCGCTTACTGTATGCCAACGATAACTACTGTGCTTTTCTTCGTAAAACCTCATCTGATCAGATTTTTTATTTATGTGTTAGTGGGATTATTACAATTTTATTGATTTTCGTTATACCAGTATCAATATATTTACTTACATTAATAAATATAGATTCTATTAGTCATATGGCTATATTTATGATTCCGTATATTATTATTATTTGCTTTGTTATTACTCTATATTTAATGATTCCCGAATTATACCAAAATCTTTTTACACGAAAAGGTAGTCCAATAATCCTTAATCGTAAAACCAAGAAAGTGTATATTAATGAAAGCTATTTCTTTAATTTTACCTCGTTTAAAAATCCGATTCATTTTTTACACCCCAATAAAAAACGGATAAAAGAGTATGATTGGGCCGATTTACATGGGGTTGTGGTGCATAATTTTTCCACCTATCCACTCAGTACCACTATTTTAATGGTGTGTGAGCCGGGCACGTATAAAACCATTGACCATGTGCTATTAGATCCACTGCGTTACGGTATTGGTAGTTATCTGGTCTGGGGATGGGTCAATAATTTTATGTGCTTTAACGATTTAATTAGTTTAAACGACGGAAAATATACCTGGGAGCAAGAAACACCTTTTAAAAAGGATATCATTCAAGGTCAAGGTTGGCCGGAATGGATGGTTGAAGCGTTTAATGCCCTATCGCCGGAACATCTGATAGAGATTAAACAAAAATATCATGTGC
>NZ_NASN01000079.1:0-5752 GCF_002142015.1 Gilliamella sp. A7 | reverse complement strand
GATTAAGGTTAATTTATTTTTTATATTTCGTTACTAATATGTTTAGTAATAAATTATTATAACCAATACTTTATAGAACAGCGACGAAATAGCTAATAAATTAACGATTTTAACCGTATTATTAGTAAATTATTCAAAAATATTGTGTATTATCTCACAATATTTTTATATTTTTAAATAAAACAGATAAAAACCATTAAATAATTGTACTTTACATCAAATAAAAGAATATCAATATGTGGAGCACAAAGCTTACTCGGTCTTTTTTACAATTATTAGTTTCTTGCTGTTTTTATTTAATTTTAATTATCATCTGTTTAATTCAATTTGCCGATACATCTCTAAATTGTTATACCTATATTTTAATTTTAGTTTTAATCATTGAATGGTGGCGTAGTATCAATTATTTCAAAACCATTAACGGTGAACTGGCATTATTTGAATATATACACCAAATTTATTGGCATAAACAACGTTGGCATTTAATGCGAAAACCACTTCTTTTACGTTATATGGTAATTTTAAATTTAAAATCATGTCGTGATGGGAAAAGAAGAGTACTGTTTTTGATGATCGATAATTTTGCGCCTAATGATTGGCGCACACTACATTACCATTTAAAACAAATTGATTTATCGAAATAATAAGGGAATTAATTAAAGATTATTTAGATCAATTTATTAATGTGACTTTTTAATCCAATATTCAAATGGTACTGATTCAATTTGCGCATTAACTAGTTGATGATCCATATGGCGACAGAAGCTAGGAATATCACGAGTTGTAGCCAAATCATCAGCAATAATATGTAGAATTTGACCAACAGTTAATTCTCTAATCGCTTTTCGAACTAACATAATGGGTTCTGGGCAACGCAGGCCCAGAGTATTAAGTTCTTTATCTACAATCATATTTATGGTTAATATAACTCTTCAAATTAAAGTAAAAGATTAGCTAGATAGTGAGGTACAGCATCATCAGCATTAGAGCCTATCACTTCAAGTTCTGGAAGTAATGACTTAAGTTCAGGACTCGCATCTTTCATGATACACCCCTTCCCAGCTATTTTTAACATTTCATAATCATTCATACCATCACCAAAGGCGATACTATCTTTAAGCTGATAACCTAAGCTTTCAACCACTAACTTTAATGCACTACCTTTAGTTACATTTTCCGCCATTACTTCAAGACAGTTTGCTGTAGAAAAAGCGATACTAACTTTTTTACCAAATTGTTGTTCAATTTTGTGTTTTAATTCGACTAAATGATGGTTATGTGCAACATCAGAAGTGGTAAAATAAATTTTGGCAATATCATCAGCAGCAAAATTACGCGGGTCGAAGAATTGATATTTAAATTGTGTATCAGTGAAAAAACTAAGCGAATATGCATCTGGTTTATTAATTAACCAATCATCACCACGATAAACATGCGTATAAATATATGGACTGTCTTGACAAATTTGTGCTAACTCACAGGCTATATTAGGCTCAAAGCTACGACTAAAAACTAAATTACCGCGGCTATCATGAACTCTAGCGCCATTTGAGGTTATCATAAAAGCATCGATTTCCATATTTTCGCGCATTTGGCCAACATCGATATGGTGTCGACCAGTAGCAAAGGCAAAGTGAATCCCCATTTGACGTAAAGCTTGAAGAATTTTTTTAGTAAATGGCGATAAGCTATGCTCAGTATTTAGCAAAGTGCCATCTAAATCAGAAGCGACAAAATGAAACATGATATTCTCAACTTTTATAATAAATTGTAATTTTAGTGACTATATTTTGCAGTGAGTTAATAGACTCAAAACAAAGTAACAAAATAAGATTGAGTATGATACAACTCCATGGCTATTTACTCAACTAATTGCGGAGTAATAAAGATAACTAATTCTCGTTTTTGTTGTTTTTTTGCTTTATTTTTAAAAGCATTACCGATAATCGGTACATTACTAATGCCTGGAACGCTATTTTTACTGGCATTATTAATTTGTTGGAAAATCCCACCTAATACCACTGTTTCGCCACTTTTAACTTTAACTTGTGTTCTAATTTCCTGAGTTTCGATTGCTAATGCTTCTCCTCCATCACGACGCTTTATTGAACGACCAGCCGTATTTTGGGTGATATATAAATCTAATATCATTTGATCGTTAGCAATAATTTTTGGGGTAACCTCTAAACCTAATACAGCTTGTTTAAATTCAATAGACGTAGCTCCATTACCGCCATTTGAAACTTCATAAGGAATTTCTGTACCTTGCTTTATTGAAGCCATATTTTGATTTGCTGTTAACAAATTCGGACTTGCTATAATTTCTAACTGGTTTTCTGATTCTAATGCCGAAAGTTCAAGATTTAACAAACTACCGGAAAGTTTTGCTAAATTGAAACCGACAGAAGATGCTGCATTGGTGACACCAAAGTCAACATCAAACTTACTTAATACTTGTGATGAGTGCCCCGTATATCCCCACTTTATACCTAACTCATCCATACTTTGCTTATTCATTGTGACAATATGAGCCGAAATATGTACTTGAGGAATTGGCTGATCCAAACTTTTAACTATTTTTTTAATGTTAGAAAATTGTTTAGATATATCATTAATAATTAACGAGTTAGTTCTCTTATCAATAATCGCTTTTCCTCGTTCGGATAATAATCCTTGTGATTGAATAGTTTCAACTAGATTACTAAGGTCAGCATGATTAACTGGAATAGTTAGTAAAGTTAGAGGCTCATTTAACTGCAGTTCTTTTTGTTCTAGTAATTTTTTTTGAAGCAACTCCTCTGGATCAACAGCTTTTGATATAAATAAGATATTATCGTCAATTTCAGCGCGTAAATTTGCAGAATTTAATACAACTGTTAATGCTTTTTGCCATGTAACATTTTGCAGTTTAATGGTTTGTTTGGTTGACAAATCATCGACCATAACTAAGTTCATCTGTTTATTGTCAGCAAGTGCTTGCAAAATTATGGCAATATCTGTTTGATAAAAATTTATAGAAATTAGATCGTCTGATTCAGCGCTTGTTAAAGTTTTAGGGGTTGCCCAACATGACATAGATAAAAGCATAAGCACAATAACAATATTTAAATATTTTTTTGCTAAACTTGTTAATATTTGGCTGATTTTAAACATTAATTATATCCTTAAACTAAAATAGTCACTTATTTTATTAATGGCATTGTCCATAAAACTTTATGATTACAATAGTTAGGTAAACTCGCTTGCCATAATAGTTTATCGTCTAATACAGCACTTATAGTCCATGGAAACAAAATATGCGGTACGGTATTATCAGTAATTGCTAACCAATCATTTTCAGAAAAAAGCCATAATTGTTGATAATGGTTATCTAAGCGTTGGATATAACCTTTAAATTGCCAAACTTGGATCTGTTTATTAAGAATACCTGTCTGCTCCTGACAACTAAAATTAATAGTTTGTAAAAAAGGATCCCTTGTTAGATGAATATCTGCATTAACATTAAAACAACAAATCATTAATAAAAAAGAATTAATAATAAGATAATGATTCATTTAATATCCCTTTTAATTAATATGACAAATTTAATTTGCAAATAAGTATCTTGCTTATCAATAGTAAAATTCTGAAAATTTAAATAATAAAAATTGTCATTTAACTCACTAATAAATTGCATAAAATTAATAAACTGCCCTCGTAGCTCAATATACCAATAACTTGATGAGTCATTTTTCTCATATTTAAAGGAAATTAAGTGCAATTGATTACGTTTAATTGCTTTAGCAAACTCAAGTTCTGTTAGTAAAGTTAACGTACTATTTTTAGCAGATTGATAACGTTCAATTTTTGATTGAAGTAATTTAATTGTCGTTTTCTTTTCTTCATATATTTTAATTTGCATATCAGTTTGTTGTTTTAGTTCTTGAATAAAAAACTGATAACAGATAAAAAACACAATTGAAGGTAGCAAACAGCTGATTAAGTATTGTTGCCAAATAGGTCTATAAAAAAAATTATTATTCATTTAATTCAATATCCAGTTGAAACAACAGACTGTCTCCACTATTTTCGATATTTTTTACTTGGCTACTATTTACCTCATGACTGGATAAAAGTTGCTGATTAAAATTAATAATATCGACATAATTAATACTTTGACCGGTAATTTTTATCTGTTGTGATTCATATTCATACAATCTTAACCAAATAGTCTCAGGTAGCATTCGTGCAAACATTTGTAGCGATTGTTGAATCTGTTTTTGACTTGGTGAAGGATTAGGAATAAAACTTGCTAATTGAGCAGACAACTGCTGTTCTAGCGCTTGTTGAGTTGATAACAGTTTCGAGTATTGAGTAAATTTAGTTTGGCTATCAAGTAAAAGATAAAAGAAAAAACAACTCAGTAAACCAATAAAGCTGACCGTGAAAAGTAGTAATTGAAATTGATGCTGCCTTGCTTTTTGCTGACGCCACGGTAAAAAATTAAATCTTATATTTTCAAACTTACTATTAATAGAAAGTAATCTTAAACCATATTTTTTGGATACATCTATCCAATAATTAATTGTTTCACTCGCACAAATAGCAATCATAATAGTTTTCTGGGGGCCAGCTAATGATACAAAATCGAAAAACAGATTGTTTGCCGGTAACTGAAATAGTTTATTAATTGTTGCTTTTACATATAAAGTTAATTCAGCTGAATTTAATTTCACCTCAGGATAAGCCGTTTTCTGAAACTGAACATAGCTTTGACTTAAATTCAAAACTATTGAAGTTAATCTTGGTTGCTGTTTTTTTAAAATTTGTATCAATTGCTCAATATCAGTTGAATTTTGATAAGGAATATCAGCTAAATTTTTATTGTGATCATGTTTGCTAAGCGCTTTAACAGTTATTACTTGATAACGCAATATTTCTGGTTCGATAGTAATAACAGCACATTTTTCATTAAAAACCATCATATGTACCTTAAATAAAGTTGCTTGGTGATATAAAAAAATCATAATCATAATTAGCTCGAAATAATCCAACAATATGCATATTTGCGAAGTATTATCCAAAAAACGTCTAAAATTAAACCGAACAGGGTTAATTTTAAGGAAAATTAAAAAAAAAGGTTGACTGAAATAAGACGTGCCTTATAATGCACATCCACACGGTAAGGGTGATTAGCTCAGTTGGGAGAGCACCTCCCTTACAAGGAGGGGGTCACTGGTTCGAACCCGGTATCACCCACCAATTCTTACCGTGATGTTTTAGAAATAAAACACTTGGGGTGATTAGCTCAGTTGGGAGAGCACCTCCCTTACAAGGAGGGGGTCACTGGTTCGAACCCGGTATCACCCACCACTTTTACTATCTTAATGGGTTGTTAGCTCAGTCGGTAGAGCAGCGGACTTTTAATCCGTTTGTCGAGCGTTCGAATCGCTCACGACCCACCACTTTTTTTCTCTTTCACCCATTCCATTACAGAGATAAATTACTTAGCGATGAGAACGCTAGCGTTCGACAAATTCGTCTGGAACGAATTTGAACAACACAAAGTGTTGGCCCTGAAAGGGTGAGGCACACGATGTGCCGAATAATCTAGCTCACGACCCACCACTTTTTTTATGTTTCCTTTATTCCATTACAGATAAATTACTTAGCGATGAAAACGCTAGCGTTCGGCAAATTCGTCCGGAACGAATTTGAACAACACAAAGTGTTGGCCCTGAAAGGGTGAGGCACACGATGTGCCGAATAATCT
>NZ_NASN01000078.1:0-5893 GCF_002142015.1 Gilliamella sp. A7 | reverse complement strand
TAGCGATGAAAACGCTAGCGTTCGGCAAATTCGTCCGGAACGAATTTGAACAACACAAAGTGTTGGCCCTGAAAGGGTGAGGCACACGATGTGCCGAATAATCTAGCTCACGACCCACCACTTTTTTTATGTTTCCTTTATTCCATTACAGATAAATTACTTAGCGATGAAAACGCTAGCGTTCGGCAAATTCGTCCGGAACGAATTTGAACAACACAAAGTGTTGGCCCTGAAAGGGTGAGGCACACGATGTGCCGAATAATCTAGCTCACGACCCACCACTTTTTTCTCTTTCACCAATTCCATTACAAATAAATTACTAAGCGATGATAACGCTAGCGTTCGACAAATTCGTCTGGAACGAATTTGAACAACACAAAGTGTTGGCCCTGAAAGGGTGAGGCACACGATGTGCCGAATAATCTAGCTCACGACCCACCACTTTTTTTCTCTTTCACCTATTCTATTACAGAGATAAATTACTTAGCGATGAGAACGCTAGCGTTCGACAAATTCGTCTGGAACGAATTTGAACAACACAAAGTGTTGGCTCTGAAAGGGTGAGGCACACGATGTGCCGAATAATCTAGCTCACGACCCACCACTTTTTTTATGTTTCCTTTATTCCATTACAGATAAATTACTTAGCGATGAAAACGCTAGCGTTCGGCAAATTCGTCCGGAACGAATTTGAACAACACAAAGTGTTGGCCCTGAAAGGGTGAGGCACACGATGTGCCGAATAATCTAGCTCACGACCCACCACTTTTTTTATGTTTCCTTTATTCCATTACAGATAAATTACTTAGCGATGAAAACGCTAGCGTTCGGCAAATTCGTCCGGAACGAATTTGAACAACACAAAGTGTTGGCCCTGAAAGGGTGAGGCACACGATGTGCCGAATAATCTTGATCATTCCGCCTATACCTTACCTATAGAAGAAATATATTGATAATCTTGTAAACTTACTTATAAAATAACTAAATCACATAGCGATAATAGATTTATCCAAAACGACTAAATTCGCTACAGTTTTTTGCTGTAATGGAATTGCTGGGTTATATAATGAAAAAATTAATTCTAATCTTATCATTAGGTTTGTTGACTTATAGCTCGGCTTTTGCTGATCAGCAACCAGAATTCAATTTCGAAACTGAATATCAAAAAGCTACAGAACAAAATGATCCTGAGGCTCAATATCATGTTGGAATAATGTACTTTAATGGTTATACAGTTAAAAAACGGATATTTAAAGGTATTGAACAAGGGGCAATTAATGAGCCCAAACAAAAAACTGAACCGGATTATAGCAAGGCAAAAGAATGGTTTGAAAAAGCAGCTAAACAAGGACATATTGGCGCTCAGCATAATTTAGCTATGTTGTATTATAACGGACAAGGTACTAAGCAAAGTTATCTAAAGGGTATTGAATGGGATACTAAAGCAGCGCAAAAAGGAGATCCTGTAGCACAATATACTTTAGCAACTATGTATTATAAAGGCACCGGTGTTAAACAGAATTATTTTAAAGCTAAACAATGGTTTGCAAAAGCCGCAGAACAAAATTATTTAGATTCTAAAGACCATTTATCAGTAGTTTCCAAAAAAGTTCAAGCAATTATCAAGAAAAATAATCAAGCAAAAAAACAAAAAACTAGCAGTGTTGATTGTGGATGTAGTTAATGTTGAAAAAATTATCATATTTTTCAATTTATTGCTTATTTATAGTTAAAAACTCCGCTGAAAATAATAATTGTGCTATTGCCTTAACTTAGTTCAATTCAATAGCACAAAATAGACGAATTAAAGCGTTAAACCATAACCTAATGGATATAATGCCTGCATGTCGTTTGCTAAATCAGAAGATTGTTTTATAACGCTATCCATTGAGTCTGGTAATGCAAATGGTAATTTAGCGCTGAATGGTTTACTATCTAATAAACGTTTAAATAACACATCATCATTTACACCAAAATTTGCAATCACTGCATTTGCTATTTGTTTTACTGGAGTCAAAACTGCAGGTCTATCTAAATAAACAGTGACAACAACGGGATGTTTTTTACTTGCTTCATTAATAAATTTTATATCTTTATCCTCAGCAGTATATTCTAGTGAACCTTCATGATATCTTGCACCAAAGAAGTAATTTTTATGTTTTTGTTCATAAGGCGCATTAATTCTAGCAACAACCACATCAGCTTGATCTAATTTATCAACAATTATAATTTTACCTTTTAAGGTCTTTTTAACATCCTCGGTAAAACCATATAAATAGGCTTTATTACTGGATTTTAATGGTAGAATCTTATCTTTATTTTCTAATAAAACCAATGAATCAAATTGCGCTTTATCAGCAACTTTTTGGAAATCTTGATTGCCAACGAAACGGCTTGCTTCAGTAGGATCCACATAAGGATTTTCAAATTGTCCTAAAGCAAATTTTTGTGTCAAGATTGCTAAAACTGCACTATCAATAGTTTTTTCATCTAGTTTATTGTTTTTTACAGCTGATACAATAACAGAGCTATCACTCACTCCTCCAAATTGTTGAACACCGGCTTGAATAGCTTTGATAAAACGTTGCTCAACAGTGAGATCTTCTACTCCCCATGGCATTCCTTCCGCTTTAGGCGTTATATCAGGCGGGTTACCGTTGATACAAACTTCATTACAATCTTTTGTAATATTCCAATCACTAATAATTACCCCTTTAAATTGATAAGTATCTCGTAATAGATCTTTCAATAAATAGCGATTAAAACCTCCGCCGACAGGTTCAATTTTATGATCATTTAATTGGGCATTTTTTAAAATAGAATAAGTCGGCATAATTGCAGCCACATTTACCTCAAATGCGCCAGTGAATGGTATGATATGTTGTTCTAAACTGTTTTTATGAGTATAGAGTGCATATTTACCATAAGAGTTATGACTATCTAACCCCTCCTCTGCAGCACCATAACCAACCCAATGCTTAACGACGGCGGCCACACTTTGTGAATTTAAGCCAAGTTTGCCATTTTGCATACCTGAAATGTAACCACGTACCATACTTTTACTTAGCATTGGATCTTCACCAAATGTACCTTCAAAACGAGACCAACGTGGCTCAGTTCCCAAATCTGCCATAGGAGATAAAGCCTGAGTTACCCCTAGTGAACGATACTCTTGTCGAATAATGTTTCCATACTCATTTATAATTGACTCATTACCAATCGCCGCCATACCTAATGTCCCTGGCCATTGGCTAAATCCAGCGTTACTCGTTACTTTATTGCCATAATAGAAAGTGTTTCGGGGATCAACACTAATGGTAAGAGGAATAGACAGACGAGAGGACTCTGCAATTTGTTGTAATTGATTATTTTGCTCAGCAAAATCTTTTGGATTCACTTCTAAACGAGTAATTAGACTATTTACCTTATCATCAAACACTAACTGTTTAATTTCTTCTAAATTATACTTATCTCCATGCCCAAGCTCATCGCCTAAACTTCTGGCATTACCATGCATCATCAGCCCTGCTTTTTCTTCTAACGACAATTTGGTAAGCAGATCTTTAGCACGAACTTCAGGCGACAAACGCCAATCTTCAAAAGGAGACAATTTGCCATCTTTATCAAAGTCTTTAAATTCTAGATTATCAATTACAATTTTTTTTAATTGATAACTTTTAATCTCAACCTGCTCAATAGCAACAACTTGACCAACAGCCAAAGCCGCACTAACCAATAATGCTAATTTCACTAGTTTATTTGTCATAAGAACTCCTTGCCTATTTACTCAGTATCCAATTAATTTTGCATACTCGCTAACACTGATATTCCATAGTTATTAATATATTTGGCTTTCTTAAAGCAAAAAAACCTAAACACCTTATTGAGTAAGATGTTTAGGTTTTGCCTGAATAGTTATGTAAACTAAACAGTAACAATCCAAATTTATAAATTAGCATAATATAAAAAACTTAATCTTGTCATAAACAAAAAATAATATAATTGTGATAAACATCACGTTATTATTAGATCAACTAAGCATATTCTAGTTATAGGTTGGTGATAATAAAAATTTTAATATCAATGAACAAATTAATTATCCATATATAGTAATTTACTAAATAACAATCGATTTTAAATTTTATAGACAATTAAGGTAAAATTTTGACCAGATTAATAGTAATGATTAGCTTATTTTTATTTGCAACAAATACCAGCTTGGCGATTGAAAATATTGAGGCTTTCTTTGATGAGCAATATAAAAAAGCCACGCAGCAAAATGATGCTGAAGCTCAATTCTATTTAGGTCGCATGTATCTAAACGGTGAAGGGGTTAAACAAGATTCAACCAAAGCAATGGAATGGTTAGAAAAAGCAACTGAGCAACATCATATGAGTGCACAAGCAGTCTTGGGTTCAATGTACTTTTTTGGTAAGGGAACTGATAAAAATAGACAAAAAGGTAAAGAACTAATTGAAAAATCAGCATTAAGTGGTAATTCGATTGGTCAATTTTACTTTGGTGTTCTATATGAAGAAGCCGACCCCCAAAAGACATTTAAAGGAATTGAAAAAAATATAGATGATAATGGATTTTATCAAGACTTTGTCAAAGCTAGAGAATGGTATGAAAAAGCCGCACAACAAGGAAATATGGAAGCAAACTTTAATTTAGGCGTTCTTTATGCAAATGGTACTGGTGTTGAAAAAGATGAATTTAAAGCAAGACAATATTATGAAATATCTGCACAAAGTGGTGATCCTCATGCAAAGCATAATTTAGCTATAATGTACTACAATGGTTATGCTGGACTAACCAAAGATTTGACTAAAGGTGTAAAATTAGATATCGAAGCTGCCAAACAAGGGTCACCATTAGCACAATACAATTTAGGCTTATTTTTCTATGAAGGTACTTATTTTAAGCAAGACTACACCAAAGCCAGAAAGTCATTTGAGTTTGCAGCCGCTCAAAACGAAGCAGGCTCCCAATACATGTTAGCAATTATCTATGAACAAGGCCTGGGAGTTGATAAAGATCCAGAACGAGCCAAACATTATTATTATCTAGCTTGCCAAAATGGCTATGAAGAAAGTTGTACTCCGGCTAATGCTAATTGATTTTCAAGTTGAATATTGTGAGGAAATTAACAACATTCAACTGCCATAAATAACATAAAAAATAAGTCGGTAAGCAATATAGAACATAACGACGCCTACAATTGAGTCCAATATAACCCACATTCTTTTTTGTTTAAATAATGGTATAAGTAACCTAGCACCGTAACCAATACCAAAAAACCAAATAAAAGAAACACAAACAGCACCAATTAAAAATGCCCATTTTTGCTCAGTTGATAAAGTGCCAGCTATACCACCAACAATTACAATTGTATCTAAATAAACATGGGGATTAAGTAAAGTAACAGCCAAAGTAGACAATATAACCTTAGTTAACGCATTCTTTTGTTGCTGAGTAGAATCAATTTGCATAGTGCTGTTACCTTGTATTGCACTCTTGCAGGCATTAAATCCATACCAAATCAAAAATAAAGCGCCTAAAATGGCAAGCACGTCGGTTATGATAGGATTACGACTAATAAATGCTCCGACTCCCCAAATACCGATAGCCATCAAAGTAAAATCACAGATAAAACAAATACCAGCGACAAAAAAGATATGATTTTTTAATAACCCCTGTTTAAGTACAAACAAATTTTGTGCACCAATAGCTATAATCAAACTTGCCGAAATCATCGAGCCACGTAATATTTCTGTCAGCATTGAACTTAACATCGTAAATAAGAAGCATTATACAAAAAGGTTATGAGTATAACTATTAAAACAACAATGATTATGCATCCTTTATAAAAGGACAGTCATACAATTATTA
>NZ_NASN01000077.1:0-6072 GCF_002142015.1 Gilliamella sp. A7 | reverse complement strand
ATAATCAGAAATGTATCATGGACAATGCTTTGAAGATGCAGATAAATTGATTGAAAAAATAGAAGAATATATAGAATACTACAACACCAAACGGATTAAAGCCAAATTAAAAGGCCTGACTCCGGTTGAATATCGAAATCAGGCCTTACAAGCCGCTTAATCAAAGTGTCCAACTTTATGGGGTCACTTCATTCCTCACTTTTTTATTAATTAAATTATACTAATTCCAAACCTTATTCCAATTTAGCTTTCGTCAATAATTTCTACTTCTTGGGGTAATTGGGGCGTCCGTCCATAATAGGTATAAGACTTATTTGGTTTTATTCTTTTTTTGAATTCAGGACTTTGTGGGTCGTCAAACAACAATGGATCTCTTTTACGATTCATTTCTCTAAAAACACAGTCCTCATCAGCATGCATATGTCGCCATGAATTTCGATAACCTAAAGTTGCATAGATACGATTGTTTATAAATGAAGAGCGCATACCCAATAAAATAAAACAAGTAACAACAAAACAGATATAAATAACCAAAAATAACAGAGTAATAAAAATAAAATCACTACCATCATCAAAAATAGTTATTACCATAAAAATAATATAAGGAAATATTAGTAGGCAACAAATCAATAGACAACCCTTAAATAATTCTAAGGTTGATGAACAATTCCCTTTAGGAAAAAACAAAGCATGGTATTTAGGCATTCGTACAGCATAAACAAAATACTTATTTTTTTCGGTCGGTTCGACAACCATTTCAACATAGTCGCCATTTTTAAAAACAATATCTTCCAACTTGCCTTCGACTTTAATATTACCTATATAACAACTAAAGTATGTACCTTTAATTAGTTTTCTTTGTAGAGTTTTAGATGGTATAAAAATAACAATCATGTCTCTTATAATTGTATAAAATAATAAAAGAATGGCCATAATGAACCCACCGTATTCATCAATAAATGCTTTTGTAAGATTGCCTGAATGCTGTTCAACTTTAGTTTTAGTTTTTTCGAATACCGTTAAATAATTAACTCTACCTTTTAATAAACAATAATATTTAGCCATTAAAGTCCCTAAATCCATCTAGTTAATTGTTCCATACTCCAAACAATGTATGATTATTTATATGCATTATTTTACTATATTATTTGCTATCTTATCACTTAAATCGAAATGAAATAATTTTATAAATTATACAATTAGGTGGCTTATTGAAGAAGAAAAGAGATTAGTAAGTTAAAACAATTTTGACCCCAGTAGGAATCGAACCTACAACTAGCCCTTAGGAGGGGCTTGTTATATCCATTTAACTATGAGGTCATCAAGGACGTTTATTCTAATAAATTTATCGTGGCAATATCAATCAAATAATGAAAAATTTTCTATTTTAAACAAACATGATACAATCGGTACATTCGACATTTTATCACTAGTATTCGGTAGCATTATGAGAAAAAAAATTATAGGTATGATGTTCTCGGTTTTAGCGTTGACAGGTTGCGCAACCTATCAGCCTGAAACAAATAGTTATAGTGACCCGTTATCGGGCTTTAATAAAACCATGTTTAATGTTAACTACTATGCGCTTGATCCTTATATTTTGCGGCCTGCTGCCGTAGTGTGGAAAGATTATGTCCCAACACCTGTTCGTAAAGGCGTAGTTAATTTTTCATCTAACCTTTCTGAACCAGCATCAATGGTAAATAGTGCTTTACAAGGAGAAGGACGTGATGCAGGTAAACATCTAGCCAGATTCTTTATTAATACTGTTTTTGGTGTTGCCGGCTTATTTGATGTTGCAAGTGTCGCCGATCCTCAATTACAAAAAGGCCCTAAACGTAGTTTTGGTGATACATTAGGTCATTATGATGTTCCTTATGGCCCTTATGTTGTGTTACCTTTCTATGGTTCAGCGACGCTTCGCCAAGAAGGTGGTAATCTGGTCGATACCTTGTACCCACCACTCGTTTGGATCGATTGGCAATGGGCTCTAGTTCGTGGCGTATTTGACGGCGTTGAAGCTCGAGCAGTAGCAATTGAGTATGAAGATTTAATTAAAAATAGTGATGACCCGTATAACTTTATGCGGAATGCTTACTTCCAGCGTAATGATTTTAATGCATCTGGTGGTAAAGTTGACGAGCAAAAAGAACAACAACGACAACAAAGCATTAATGGCATTCTTGATGAAATTGATGCCCAATAAATAGTAAGATTTATTATTAATTAACGCCGATTTATTCGGCGTTTTTTATTTTCTTTGCATTTCTGGTAAATGGTGCCAGAACCGTCTAGGCATATTTTGCCTTTGTAATCTCGGATTTATTCGTTCTTTTATGGTTAAAGCCTGACAATAACGATTCCACATGGTTTGAAACAATTTTTCATCATCAGTTAGATAATCTTGGTTAATTTGTTTATTAACAATCAGAGGATCGTTATCGTTCAAACAGATTTGCTCAATCTTTTCTAAATCATAAAAATAGCCATATTGGCGCTTTTCATCATAAATTGCCCATTTCTGATCGGCATAACGATCTTTAAAAAAACGGGTGGTTAACGGTAAAGCATTATATATAGGCTCTATAACCGCAAAATAAATTTTGTCATTATTATCACAACTATTTGCTGGATTTTGGATACTATTGAAGCGAACAAATTGCTGAATATGATGTTTTTCTTTATTTACCTTTTTAGCTATATCATAAACAGCTAACACATCCGCATCAGCAAAATCAGTTTCAATCGAATTGGTTGACTTAAATACCTTACAAATATAGCGAAAGATAATTAAATCACTTTCAGGTAATTCTGATAACCAAGTAAACAAAAGTTGATTTAGCGCAATCTGTGATAATTTTTTTTGCAGTGCAGTATAAACACGCTCATATTTACTGTTTCGATACTCAACTTGATGGAAATCAGTAATCAAAAGTGGTACATCTTCACCCTCAGCTAATAAACATTCAGGCATTTTTTTTAGTTTAAATGCATCAAACACCGCACACATTAGTCCTTCGAAGGATTTATCATAATAAAAAGCCAGCATAAATTACCATCCCATAACCAGTTGCTGAGGAAGGGCTTGTTGTTTTACATCAAGGAGGGGCGAATCTTGTAAATTAAGACGGATATATTCGGCGGATGAATCAAGTACTTTAAAGGTATTCATTTCATGACAAATAATAAAAAACTGCGCACGTTTTAGCACCACACCAATACGTTTGAGCGCTTCTTTATTGAGTTTTCGATGTCGTCTTGCCATAACAATTAATTTTGCTGATTTAACGCCAATACCTGGCACCCGTAAAATTTTTTGATAACTATCCCGATTGATATCAACCGGAAAAAATTGCGGATTACGAATCGCCCAAGACAATTTAGGATCAACAGTCAAATCAAGATCTGGATGTTCATCATTTACAATTTCATCGACACTGAAATCATAAAAACGAAGTAACCAATCTGCCTGATATAAACGATTTTCTCGCACTCTTGGTACTTCTTTCAAAACAGGTAATCGCTTATCATAACTATTCACAGGTATAAATCCCGAATAGTAAACCCGCTTCATACTTGGCCGTTTATAAAGTTTAGCGGTGAGCTGTAAGATTTGATTATCAGTTTCATCTGTCGCGCCAATAATCACCTGAGTACTTTGCCCAGCTGGAACAAATTTTGGTGTTGATTTGATTTTTTTGCGATCTTCAATATTTTCTAGCAAATTTTGCTGAATATGTCGCATTGGTTGATAAATGGTTTGATGATCTTTATCTGGCGCCAATAATTTTAAATTACGCTCAGTGGGGATCTCTAAATTAACACTCATTCGATCAACGAGTAAACCCGCTTCACGAATTAATTCATTACTTGCACCTGGAATCGCCTTCATATGAATATAACCATTAAAGTTATATTCTTGCCGTAATATTTTGACCACACGAATCATTTTTTCCATGGTGTGATCAGCACTATGTACAATACCCGAGCTTAAAAACAGCCCTTCAATATAATTGCGACGATAAAATTCAATCGTCAGTTCCGCTAACTCTTTTGGTGTAAATCCTGCACGAGGAATATCATTACTCTGGCGATTGATACAATAAGCACAGTCAAACATACAATAATTAGTTAACATGATTTTTAATAGTGAAACACATCGGCCATCAGCAGTAAATGAATGGCAAATACCACAACGAGAAGCATTACCTATACCTTTATTTTTATTACTACGTGAAGTACCACTTGAAGCACATGAAATATCATATTTTGCAGATTCGGCTAAAATCTCAAGCTTTGAGATCATTTTCTCTTGAATCATAACTATCACCAATAACTGTATATATTTACAGTATTATAATTATTTTATTGCCGTTAGCAAGTTAATAATCAGATCGAATATAAAAAATATTTGCTTAACAAACCTACAATTAAAAGTGATTTAATCAAGATTTTATTAATAATATGTAAAGATAATCATATTGATTAATTTGTTGACCTATTAACACAATTTTATTTATTAATTTAGTAAATAAAATCAATCTGGGGGTATTGTTCAGCTTACAAGTGTACGCTATAATCAGTCCAATTTTTCATATGAAGCCAGTTAACTTAGGAGCAGAGCATTAGATGAAACGTGTAGTAATTACAGGATTAGGTATTCTTTCAAGTATTGGGAATAATACCAAAGAAGTTTTAGAGTCGTTAAGAGTAGGCCGAAGTGGTATTACTTTTTCGCAAGAAATGAAAGATAGCGGAATGCGTAGTCATGTTTGTGGTAATGTTAAATTAGATACAACTGGATTAATCGATCGAAAAGTTGTCCGTTTTATGAACGATGCGTCTATTTATGGATATCTTGCACTACAACAAGCAATCGAAGATGCAAAATTAACCCCAGAGCAAGTATCTAATCCACGTACAGGTCTTATAGCTGGTTATGGTGGCTCAACCAAAACTCAATATAATGTTGTTGCCGGTATGAAAGAAAAAGGTTTAAGAGGTGTTGGCCCTTATGCAGTAACAAAATCTATGTCATCGGCGATTTCTGCATGTTTAGCGACACCATTTAAAATTAAAGGTGTTAGCTACTCAATGACTTCTGCTTGTGCAACATCTGTACACTGTATCGGTCATGCAGCAGAACTTATTCAACTTGGTAAACAAGATGTTGTGTTTGCTGGTGGTGGTGAAGAACTATGTTGGGAAATGTCATGCGAATTTGATGCTATGGGTGCATTATCAACTAAATACAACGATACACCAGAAAAAGCATCACGTGCCTATGATAAAAACCGTGATGGTTTTGTAATCGCAGGCGGTGCCGGTATGGTAGTAGTAGAAGAACTTGAGCATGCGCTTGCCCGTGGTGCGCATATCTATGGTGAACTCGTTGGTTATGGGGCAACATCGGACGGTTATGACATGGTTGCACCGTCTGGTGAAGGGGCAATGCGCTGTATGCAACTTGCTATTCAAGATCTTGATGGACCTGTTGATTATATCAATACTCATGGTACATCAACTCCAGTTGGTGATGTCAAAGAATTATGGGCAATCAAACAAGTATTTGGTGATAACATCCCGGCTATCTCTTCAACTAAATCAATGACTGGTCACTCATTAAGCGCCACAGGTGCACAAGAGTTGATTTATTCACTACTTATGCTTGAACACGGCTTTATTACACCAAGTATCAATATTGACGAACTTGCAGATGAAGCAGTAGGCATGAATATTATTACCGAGCCAACCGAACGTGAATTAACCACAGTAATGTCTAATAGCTTTGGTTTTGGCGGTACTAATGCGTCAATTGTCATGAAAAAATACAAAGCATAATTGTTAAATTATCTAACCAATAATAAAAAACCGTTCCTAATGAAGTGACCCCATAAAGTTGGACACTTTGATTAAGCGGCTTGTAAGGCCTGATTTCGATATTCAACCGGAGTCAGGCCTTTTAATTTGGCTTTAATCCGTTTGGTGTTGTAGTATTCTATATATTCTTCTATTTTTTCAATCAATTCATCTGCATCTTCAAAGCATTGTCCATGATACATTTCTGATTTT
>NZ_NASN01000076.1:0-6199 GCF_002142015.1 Gilliamella sp. A7 | reverse complement strand
GTTTAGTAATACTAAAATAACATATAAACCTAGTAAATGTTGGAAAATATATTGTTAATTGAATTATTTTTCATAATTCAATTAATTTAGTATTTACTAAACCATGTATAAAACCAATTGATTGAAAATAACACTTTATCAACAATAAGTTAGCAAATTACCGCTTTATTCAAATTGATATAAATCAATTTGATTGATATATCCTGAATAATTTCATCCTAAATCACATCAGAAAATATCTCGATAATAACAAAATTTTATGATTATTCCAATCATTGGTTAGGTAACATCCATGTTAATTAACAAAAAATACCTTTTTTTGTACTAGTTAGTATAAATAATTTATTTTTTTTTACAATTTTACTTTTAAAAAAATTTGTTAAGATATGTAAATAAATCCCAAATTTACTATTCCCTTTCTATAATATTTTTACCTATTTAGTGAAAAAATATTTCTTTTTGTTTTTTTGAGTGTACAATCAAAATCATCCACAAAAAGAGGTAACGTTATGTTATATAATAACAAATTCAATCAATCTCACCATGATAATCACGATCATTGTCATGGAGATTGTCATAATATTGCTCATAATCATACACATAATTCCCAACATTCTCATGATACAAATCATGAGCAGGCTATAGGACATTGTTGTGATGGGCATGATCATAGTTCATCACAACAGTGCGAGATTGATGATCCACCAGAAGATCCTGAACGGAGCAGTCAAGATGTTAAGCTAATCTGGAAAATTCAGGGTATGGATTGCGCACATTGTGCAAGTAAAATCGAAAACGGTGTAAAAACACTGCCTAATATAAATCAAACCAAAATTATTTTTTCTACTGAAAAGTTAATCGTTTTTGTTCCTAAGCATGATGATGCAGTAATAAAGATGATTGAAGACAAAGTCATGGAATTGGGATATACCCCAATTTTTGAATCAATCCCAAACCATGTTTATCACCATGAACATTCACATAATTTTGATAAAAAAGCATTTATTCCGTTAGGTATTTTAGGCATATTAATTGTTATTAGTTATCTTATTTTGTTGATGAACCATACAGTTGGTGAGTATGCGTTTATAGTCACAGCTGTTGTTGGGATAATACCTATTTTGAAACAGGCGATTGTGTTAACCCGTAGTGGTACACCGTTTGCTATAGAATCTTTAATGAGCATTTCGGCTATTGGTGCGCTGTTTATTGGTGCCGCCGAAGAAGCCACCATGGTCATCTTCTTATTTATGATAGGTGAAATGCTTGAAGGCTTTGCTACTAGTAAGGCCAAAAAAGGGATTTCGTCACTGGCAGAATTAATGCCTGATGAAACAGTGATTATCATTGATGGTAAAAGAAAAACCGTTGCCAGTCATACATTAAAACCTGATGATATAATCGAAATTTCATCTGGTGGACGATTACCTGCTGATGTTGTTTTAATTAGTGAACAAGCAAGTATTGATGAAAGCGCTTTAACTGGTGAATCAATTCCAGTTAATTATTTAAATGGCGACAAAATTTTAGCTGGCTCGTTAGTGGTAGACAATACAATTCAACTTAAGGTAGTTTCGGAATCAGGACAAAATGCTGTCGATCGCATTTTGCAATTGATTGAAGATGCCGAAGATCGTAAAGCACCGATTGAGCGGTTTATTGATAAATTTAGTCGTTATTATACTCCTGGCATTACACTATTTGCTCTATTAGTGGTAATAATTCCACCATTATTGATGGATGAAGACTGGTATACATGGATCTATCGAGGATTAACATTATTATTAATTGGTTGTCCTTGTGCATTAGTCATATCCACACCAGCAGTTATTACTTCAGCCTTGTCTAGCGCGGCTAAATATGGGGTATTGATAAAAGGTGGTGCTGCACTTGAGCATATTGGTTCAATTAAAATGCTAGCATTTGATAAGACAGGTACCTTAACCGAAGGTAAACCACAAGTAACAGATGTAATTAACCATCAATGTTCCATAGAACAGTTATTATCTACTGTTGCGGCTATTGAAAGCGGATCACACCATCCTTTAGCAAAAGCTTTAGTCGATTATGTGAGGCGAAAACAGATTCCTTTTTACGAAGCAAATAATCGCAAGGCAATTGCTGGTGTTGGCATTCAGGGAGAGCTTGATCAACAAACTTATTTTGTCGTATCACCAAATAAGATTGAAACAGTAGCAAATGTACTAAGTATTGAAGATCTTCAAACAATCAACCAACTTGAAGGTAATGGTAAGACGGTGGTAGTCGTCACAACTGACCAACAATTGTTGGGAATTATTGCTTTACAAGATGTACTACGAAATGATGCTTTGCCAGCTATCGCTGAGCTTAAACAACTTGGTTTACAAACTTTAATGTTAACCGGTGATAATCAACGAGCAGCAAAAGCAATTGCAGGTCAATTGGGCATTGATTATCGTGCAGAATTACTACCAGCTGATAAGTTAGTAAAAATTGAGGAGATTGGACGCCATACTTCAATTGCGATGATCGGTGATGGTATTAATGATTCCCCAGCAATGAAAGCTGCTACTGTCGGAATAGCTATGGGTAGTGGTACTGATGTTGCACTTGAAACTGCTGATGCCGCACTGACTAAAAACAGTTTGTTAAGTTTGCCGATATTAATACGCCTAGCCCGTTTTGCTAATCGTAATATTAAACAAAATATTACTATTGCCTTAGGCATTAAGTTGATATTTTTAATCACTAGTTTATTTGGCGTAACAGGTCTTTGGTTAGCTGTGTTAGCCGATTCTGGTACCACTGCGATTGTTACCGCTAATGCATTAAGATTGTTAAGAGTCAAAAAATAACAAACAATTAAATAAATGGTGCCCCATTACAATTAGTTGGGGCGATTTCTTACAGTGGCTAGTCATCACTTCTTAATGAAATTTCTCCACCAATAAAAGCTTTAGTTTTACCATCTTGTTCTAAGATTAGAGCACCTTGTTCACTGATTCCTTTAGCTACTCCACGAATGACATTGTCACCAATTAATAATTTAACCGGACGATTAGCAAAATTGTCGAGTCGTTGCCAATCATCGAGAAATGGTGTTAGACCTCGTTGTTCAAAGTCGGTAAGTTTTGCTGTTAAGTTTTTGACCACTTTGGCCACTAATAAATTGCGGTCAACTTTACCTAAATTAGCCCATTTTTGATTGACAATATCAGGATCAGGATTAGTCATCATTAAATTAACACCAATACCAATGACAACATGAGCACAGTCACCTGTTTTACCGGCAAGTTCAACTAATATACCGGCAAGTTTTTGATCACCGAGATACAAATCATTAGGCCATTTAACTTTGATATCTTGACCAGAGATTTCCCGTAATGTATCAGCCATCACAATACCAACCACTAAACTTAGTCCCATAGCAGCTGCAATGCCTTGATCAAGTCGCCAATACATCGAAAAGTAAAGATTACTGCCAAACGGTGCAAACCATTGACGCCCTCGCCTGCCACGAGCTTTAGATTGGAACTCAGCAACACAACTGTCACCAGTTGTTAATCTGTCAATATTATTTAATAAATATTGGTTAGTCGAATCAATGATAGGCAATACTTCAACGTGACTATCAGCCCCATAATAGTTATTGATTTTAGTTTTATCGAGTAAGTCTATCGGTGATGCTAAGCAGTAACCTTTACCTTGTACTGAAGATAAGGTAATCCCCCACTCTCTTAGTACTTTTATATATTTGTTGATTCCCGCACGGGTAATACCAAACAGATTAGCTAACTCTTCGCCTGAATGAAACTCTCCATCAGCTAATATATTGATCAACTTCAATGGATTTTGGTTACTGCGCATTAAATCCTCACTTTTTGAATAACAATAAAACAACAAAATAAAGTGAAATTATAGCAAAACTGATAAATAAATAGGTATTACTTAACTTATCCATTATAAAAGCTATAACCGCTGGTGCAACTAAACTACCAAGGGTATTAGTTAATAACATGGCTTGGTTCATCGATACAATTTCTTGTTTGCGTACACACGAACAAGCCCATGCCATAGATATTGGATAAATGGTATAAATGGTTGCACCTAATAAAATAATGGCTAATACACCATAAACATTAAATATTAGCAAGCTGCAAGCGACCATCATTAAGATTGATTCTACCAGTAGCACTATACGCCGTCCAAACTTGTCTGCACACCAGTTGGCAGGCATTTGAGCTATCACACCAGAAAGTATCAGCAATACCATCCAATTTGCTACTTGATTATCGGTATAGCCTAAGTGAGAGTAGTAAGCAGGCATTAGTGAATAAAGTGATCCAATTAACATACCAGCAATAGCACAACCAATTAAACCAACTCGAGAAGGTTTGTATAATATCATTGGCATAATATTAAAACTGCTTTTTTTCTTTTTCGGCAATTTATAGTGGGTTAGCAATATAAATAAGATAGCTAATCCCATTAGTACTGCAATCACTAAGCCAAAATAGAGTACGTCTTGCGGAAAATATTGTAGCAATGCTTGTCCTAATACGGTACCTAAGTAGTAAGTAGTCAAATATACAGCAAGCATTTTTCCTCGGGTGCGTACTGTACCAGTGACTAAAATACAACTTTCGATCACAACCCAAGTGACAGCACAGGCAATACCAATAAAAAATCGCCATATTGCCCAGCTGTAAAAATCCATAGAAAAACTTAAACCAATTGTCGCAATCGCAAAAATTATACAACTGTAGGTATAAGTATATCTGGCATTAAATCGGCTAATAAACCAATTTGCCATAATCGTGCCAAGCAAGTTACCTGTGAAATAGCTTGAACCAACTAAACCTATCTGTCCAAGAGAAAAATCCTCACGGACTAACCAAAGCGGCACTTGAGTATTGAGTGCCGATAAGGCAATGGTAACAAATAATAAACTTGTTAATAAAATAGGAAATGAATACGAACGTTTCATAGTTTTATTGTTTATAAGTAGTTTTATTATCTATAAAGCGTTTGCCACTTTATAAAAAATTATCCACGTCAATTTCACCTGTCGCGCCCATAAATCTAATTTCTGGCGATAGGTGCACCGAGAACTTTTGTAATACTGTATCTTTGATATAACGCGCTAACGCAACTACATCTTGCGCTGTAGCATTATCTTTATTGACTAATACCAGAGCTTGTTGTTGATGCACTGCTGCACCACCAATTTGATAACCTTTTAAACCACACTGATCAATTAACCAACCAGCAGCTAATTTTATTTGATTATCTATTTGAGGATATATAGGCATTGATGGGTATTTTTCAAGTAGTTTATCAGCAAATTTTTTATCTACCACGGGATTTTTAAAAAAGCTACCGCCGTTACCTAATACTTTAGGATCTGGCAATTTACTACGACGAATCTCACATACTTTGTCGAAGATCATTTGGGCTGTAACATTTTGCGGATCAAAATTTTTTAATTCCCCATAAGTTAGTACGGGGGTCCACTGTTTTGGTAATTTAATTCCAACATAGACAACCGCATAACCCTCGGCGTATTTATGTTTAAAAATACTTTCACGATAACCATATTGACCATCAGTAATGCGAATAATTTGACCGGTCGCAAATTCAAGCAATTCAACATAATCTGCTACTTTTTCAAATTCAACACCATAAGCACCAATATTTTGGATTGGTGCAGAACCTACACACCCAGGAATAAGCGCTAAGTTTTCAAGTCCAGAAAGATTTTGGGTGATAGTATGATCAACGAGATCATGCCAATATTCACCGGCACCAACTTTTAAATGCCAGTGCGTTTGCGTTTCAGTAATAGTTAATCCTTTAATCCGATTAACAATGATTGTGCCCGCAAAATTTTCGGTAAATAACGTATTACTACCCTGTCCAATCATCATGATTGGTTGATTTTTGGGGTTGTTTTTCCAAACTTGCATTAGTTGTTCAACTGTTGTGATAGTTTCAACTTGTTTAGCATAAACATCTAAGGCAAAAGTGTTAGGAATTTTTTGATTCATTAATAACGACCTTTTATAAAAACATACTTTTAATTTCGTTTAAACCAATCTTATTTGGCATTTTTATAAATTATTCCATTTGTTTGATTAGTTTTAGCGTTTAAAAACATTAAATTAATGGCTTTATCAATTGTATATATGATATAGCTTCTTTATGCAATTGTATTTAC
>NZ_NASN01000075.1:0-6651 GCF_002142015.1 Gilliamella sp. A7 | reverse complement strand
TACTCGTGGCTGCAACCCTACTAGCTCAAAATTTATTCACACATGGTTACGCTTTGGGGAAATTATGAGGGGATCTCTCAGTGCATTGCCTCCAATTCCCATAATTTATTACGCCGATAATAACTTGGTGTAACCTTAAAAATGTACTTAAATCGACGTGTAAAAGATTGTTGGGAATCAAATTGATATTTTAATGCGATCTCAAGGATAGTTTTTTTCGTCAACCTCAACTCAACAGCCGCTTTCGTCAAACGACGAGCACGAATATAGCTAGCCAGTGTGACCCCTGTTACTTTTTTGAACAGCCGCTGAAAATACCACTTGGTATAACCCGCTTTATTCGCCACATCATCAAGCAGTAAAGACTGATCTAAATTATGTTCAATCCATAATAGAACATCTTTGATAACCGTTGTATGAAACTGCTTATCATCATATCTTAATTGGATGTTATTAGCTTTATTTTGATAGCGAGAATGCTGTTCAATATACATAAAATAACCTAAATGTTCTTAAGATTGTCACGACCACATCATCATGATACCATAAACATACTGACGGTATGTTATTTTAAATCTATCATGGAAAATAAAAATCATCAACAAGAAAATTTTAAGAGTACCTATCAATCACTGGTTAACTCAGCACGAATATTGTTTGTTGAAAAAGGCTATCAAGCTGTTTCAATAGATGAGATCTCGGGAAAAGCGTTGGTGACCAAAGGTGCCTTTTATCATCACTTTAAAAATAAAAAACAATTACTCAGTGCCTGTTATAAGCAGCAATTAATTATGATTGATGCCTACATCACAACAAAAACTGATTTAACAAATGGTTGGTCTGCCTTAGAAAGTATATTTGAACATTATCTTGATTATATTATTGATAATAATAAAAACCTTATCCCTATCCAAGAAGTGATGCCTATCATTGGTTGGAATGAACTTGAAAAAATTAGCCTTGAATACATTACTGGTAAGGTAAACGCCATTGTCAGCAAATTGATCCAAGAGAACCAACTTAAAGCTTATGATGATGATGTGCTTAAAAACTTACTCAATGGCTGGTTTATGCATATCGCAATACATGCGAAAAACCTAAAAGAGCTTGCCGATAAAAAAGGCCAATTTATTGCTATTTACCGCGGCTTTTTATTGAGCTTGAAAGATAAATAAAATAGATAGGTTTTATTTGAAGCTAAATCTTCTTTATCGTAAAAAATGCCCTCTTGGGTTATCAAGAGGGTCATTATATTTCGCGGAATAACATCATTTGGTGACGAAATAACTAAGCACTTGTCTCCTGTTTACTCCCCTGAGCTTGAGGGGTTAACATGAAGGTCATCGATAGCAGGATAATAATACAGTAAAACGCTAAACCAATAATCCAAATCCAGCCATCCCAAATTGGTAGTGAATGATTATAAATAACAGCAAACAGTAATGGGCCAATAACACCGGTTGCATTGGTAAGGCTCACCAATAATCCCTGTAAAGCACCTTGCTGATGACTCTTTGTTTGGATAGACATCACTCCCTGTAATGCAGGTAAAGCGATCCCACCACCAGCCAATAAAATTAAAACAGGGAAAACTAACCAACCTTCAGATATAAACGCTAAAAAGGCAAATGCACTACTATCTGCAATAAATCCGAGCAGTACTGCCGTTTTTTCGCCCCATTTAGTGGCTATTCTTCCTGCCACAAAGGCTTGGAATACTGAGTGTAAAAGACCAAGACCCGCTAATGAAAAGCCAACCATCATGCTATTCCATCCAAAACGATTTTCGGTAAATAGCACCCACACCGTTGCGGGAATTTGGCCTATCAATTGCGCTGAAAAATAAATAATCAACAAAATGGGCATCGTTTTAAATAAAGTGATGTATACCGAATTCGATTGCGTCTCAACCCCTACTTCGGTATCTGTATTATCACGTGTATTTTTGGTTTCACGGAACCAAAACATAACCACAAGGAAAGTGACAATATTTAGCAACGCAGCGATAAAAAAGGGACTATGCGGTGAAATCTCTCCTGCAAAACCACCAATAATAGGCCCCGCTATTAAACCAAGCCCAAAACTTGCCCCTAACCAACCGAACCACTTCACGCGTTGAGAAGCTGAGGTGGTATCGGCAATGACCGATGCCGCGACAGCCCCAGTAGCTCCTGTGATCCCTGAAAGCAAACGGCCTAAATACAGCATCCAAAGCGCACTTGAAAAAGCCAGCAATAAGTAATCCAGCGATGCGCCTATTAATGACAACAACAGCACTGGGCGCCGACCAAATCGGTCAGACATTTTTCCAAGCCAAGGAGCAAAGATAACCTGCATTAACGCATAAAGTGCAAGCAATACGCCAAAGTGGTTAGCGATATCTTCCGAAGCAATAAATTCACGTAATAACGTTGGCAAGACTGGCATGATAAGGCCAATCCCCATGGCATCGAGTAACGTAATTACCAATGCGATCTTTGTCGAACTATTCATTTCACTTTTCTCTATTACTGATAGGGAGTGGTAAAATAACTCTATCAATGATAGAGTGTCAACAAAAATTAGGAATTAATGATGTCTAGATTAGATAAAAGTAAAGTGATTAACAGCGCATTAGAGCTGCTTAATGAGGTCGGAATCGAAGGTTTAACAACCCGTAAACTCGCCCAGAAGCTAGGTGTAGAGCAGCCTACATTGTATTGGCATGTAAAAAATAAGCGGGCTTTGCTCGACGCCTTAGCCATTGAGATGTTAGATAGGCACCATACTCACTTTTGCCCTTTAGAAGGGGAAAGCTGGCAAGATTTTTTACGTAATAACGCTAAAAGTTTTAGATGTGCTTTACTAAGTCATCGCGATGGAGCAAAAGTACATTTAGGTACACGGCCTACAGAAAAACAGTATGAAACTCTCGAAAATCAATTAGCCTTTTTATGCCAACAAGGTTTTTCACTAGAGAATGCATTATATGCACTCAGCGCTGTGGGGCATTTTACTTTAGGTTGCGTATTGGAAGATCAAGAGCATCAAGTCGCTAAAGAAGAAAGGGAAACACCTACTACTGATAGTATGCCGCCATTATTACGACAAGCTATCGAATTATTTGATCACCAAGGTGCAGAGCCAGCCTTCTTATTCGGCCTTGAATTGATCATATGCGGATTAGAAAAACAACTTAAATGTGAAAGTGGGTCTTAAAAGCAGCATAACCTTTTTCCGTGATGGTAACTTCACGGTAACCAAGATGTCGAGTTAACCACCCTTTAGATTCATAAAGCGAAAATAATGCGGCTCCAACGTACCCACCTAAATGGAAACGGCGTTCACTCCAATCTAAACACGCACAACAGATTTTACGTGAATGTTTGGAAGGAACGTCAATTCCCATTTCATGAAAATATTGAATACCACTTAATGTGATCATTGAACCATTTTCAGTGATCCATTGCTGTTGACAAAGGGAATCATAGATCTTAACGGCAACTTCGCCAGCTAAATGATCATAGCAAGTACGTGCTTTTCGTAAATGCACTGGCGTGGAAACTTTGGCATGTACGCCATGGTTTAAGGAGATCCCCATCATACTTTCCATCAATTCAGCAATATCTTTTCCTGCTAGCCGAAAATAACGATGCTTGCCTTGAGCTACTACTGTGATTAGCTGGCAATCTAATAATTTAGATAAATGACTGCTCGCCGTTGAAGCTGATATATTCGCCACAGAACTTAGCTCAGTGGCCGTCCAAGCTCGCCCATCCATCAAAGCACTGAGTATTTTAACTCGTGAAATGTCAGACATAGCCGCCCCTATCGCGGCTATTGAGGACTCAAAGGTAACCTCTTTTCGTATTAAATTAGCCATCGCAAGTTCACTTTATTGCCCAAGGGAGCGTAACAGATGCAGCCATACTATCATTGTCCGTTATTAATATCAGTTGGTTAGCATGGTCACTGTATTGCACTAAAATATTAATGTTATTCTCCGCCAATACTCGTGCTATTTCGCCAAGTTCCCCCGGTTTTTCCTGTTTTAACTTACGAATTAATGGTGTCCGGATCGCAAGTACTAACAGTCCAGCTTGCTCTAGCGCTATTTTAGCTTCCTTTCCTTGTTCAACAAGAAAATGAGCATGGCATTCATCACCAACCGTAAATATCCCTCCCCCTTCCAATCCAATACCTTTATTACCTAATGTTTTTCCTAGTAATGCTAATTGTCCTATTTGATTATCTAAAACAACGTGAACATCAAACATTATCCTTGTCCTTTTTAAATGAATATTCGCGAGTAATATGAGCAATACTAATTTTGTAAAAATCAAATATTGACTCTCGCCCTTCTTGTTGAGCTTTCGCATGTAAAACATGATTTTTCCATTGCAGAACTGCGTATTCGTTTTCCCACCAAGATAGCGATAACATTTTTCCTTCTGTAGCTAGACTTTGAAAACGTTCAATTGAAATAAAACCAGCTACATGACTTAATAGTGGTCTTAACTCCTCAGCTAAAGTCAAATAGCGAGTTTGTTGGTCGGGTTGTATTTGCACCTCAAATATTACAGCAATCATATTTTTCTCCGTTATTAATCAACAAACAGAGTAATCCACCCGAAAATTAACACTTCGATAAGCAACGAAATATAGAAAGGTCATGCTGCTGTTTTATGTTGTATATCACACTTCTTTAAATTGCTCGGCCTGCGCTTATCATGTTCTCCTTCTCTTATAATTTTGTTTATTATTTATACTTTTTTATTTTTTGCTATCACCGAAAATAGTGCGGATCCCGCATGGTATTTAGGTTTACCCATCATTAAATACCATTGTTGTTATTTTAATCTTTTTAATATTTCATGATTAAGATCACACTAAAATTATGACCCTATTAACTAAAAGTTATGGATACCCTAATAAAACTCATTGTTAAAGATTAGTTAACCAAAGTAACTTCATTTTTCACTATTGTTAAATTGTTATAGTGAAAATTCTGGTAAACTAATAGAGGTAAAAAAATGATCCTAGATGCCAGTTATACATTATTAGTCGCATGTATCGCGCTACTCATAGGAATGTTTGTCGTAAAATTTACCCCGTTCCTACAAAAAAACCACATACCAGAAGCCGTCGTTGGTGGCTTTATTGTTGCAATTGTTCTGTTAATTATTGATAAAACATCAGGTTATTCGTTTACTTTTGATGCTTCATTGCAAAGTTTATTAATGCTCACATTCTTTTCCTCTATCGGGCTAAGTTCTGACTTTTCTCGACTGATTAAAGGAGGAAAGCCGTTAGTTCTATTAACTATTGCAGTAACGATCCTAATCGCCATTCAAAATACTGTCGGCATGAGTATGGCTGTCATGATGAATGAAAGTCCATTTATTGGCTTAATTGCAGGTTCAATTACTCTAACAGGTGGTCATGGTAATGCCGGAGCATGGGGCCCTATTCTCGCTGATAAATATGGTGTAACAGGCGCCGTTGAATTAGCGATGGCTTGTGCAACACTTGGATTAGTGTTGGGTGGTTTAGTTGGCGGCCCTGTTGCCCGTCATCTTTTGAAAAAGGTCTCTATTCCTAAAACAACCGAGCAAGAGCGCGACACTATCGTTGAAGCTTTTGAGCAACCAAGCGTCAAAAGAAAAATCAATGCAAATAACGTTATTGAAACCATTTCAATGCTGATTATCTGTATTGTTGTTGGTGGCTATATCAGTGCATTGTTTAAAGATACTTTTCTGCAACTGCCTACTTTTGTCTGGTGTTTATTTGTCGGTATTATTATCCGTAATACACTGACTCATGTATTTAAACACGAAGTGTTTGAGCCGACCGTCGATGTATTAGGTAGCGTTGCTTTATCGCTTTTCTTGGCAATGGCGTTAATGTCATTAAAATTTGGTCAATTGGCAAGCATGGCAGGGCCAGTATTAATTATCATTGCTGTACAAACTGTTGTCATGGTGCTATTTGCCTGCTTTGTCACCTTCAAAATGATGGGCAAAGATTATGATGCTGTCGTGATCAGCGCGGGTCACTGTGGCTTTGGTATGGGAGCAACACCAACAGCAATTGCGAATATGCAAACAGTCACAAAAGCATTTGGACCATCACATAAAGCTTTCCTTGTCGTTCCTATGGTCGGTGCCTTTATTGTTGATATTTCAAACAGTATCTTAATTAAAATATTTATTGAAATTGGTACATACTTTACCTAATAGCTACACACTACTCGGCGTACTTCTCCTAACAATTTATTATAGGGCAGTATGCCGAGCCGCTTTCTTACCCCGTATATTCCCCTAGTCAATCTATTTAGCTTGCACGTTTACGAATTAATTCTCGTGACAACTAAACCAAAATTTGAATTATGACGAGTATATCTGATTATTTATACTTTATTCGTTAGAATAGTCCGTAGAAATAAATAATCAGTAGGCTACATGGAATGAAATTAAGACATCTCGATATCTTTTATGCTGTAATGACTTGTGGTTCCTTAACGCGTGCGGCTGAAGTTTTACATATTTCTCAACCCGCGGCGAGTAAAGCACTCAAACATGCTGAGCACTGAGAGATCCCCTCATAATTTCCCCAAAACGTAACCATGTGTGAATAGATTTTGAGTAAGCAGGGTTGCAGCCACGAGTG
>NZ_NASN01000074.1:0-7386 GCF_002142015.1 Gilliamella sp. A7 | reverse complement strand
ATATTAATTTGGGCTTTTTGTTTAATGCGCATTAAACTGCATTATTTACACATTATGCATTTAAACGTTTAAATAGTCAAGTCTTTGGTGTTTAAAAATTAAAATATTTTTCTCTACGTTAAAAATTATGCTGTTTTTGAAAATAATTGGATAATATGTCCACGTATAAAACATTCTGCAGCAAGTAATATTTTTGTAATTTCAGTTGTTTGCTTACCTAAAAGTTTTGCTTGTTTGCTGCATGATATTCCGCGAAGATAAAAAGACGTCAATATTGCCCAATATTCTATATTATCAGCTCTAAGTGTTAAAACCGCATTATCAACAACTTCTACTTCTTCTTCGGTTAAATACTGACGATAATCGAAATCGTTGGACGCACCAGCAAAACCTGATGATTTTGACGGATATTCAGTACCTATTCGCTTTAAAATACGTGTATTTTTCCATGCAATTAAAATATCTTTAGTTTCTCTCACTGCGCACCTCTGATTCTCTTATATAAATTTCAATACTACTGTTTTTAATTAAAATATAACTAGCTCTCATAATATTTTTAGTATTTGTTAACCTCATAAATTCAGTTACATAATTAACTTAACGTGTTTTTTTATTAATTTAATTAGTTTGCTCATGATTTATATTTTTCTCTGTTCAGGTAAAATTTACCGCAAGAAGCATCCATATCACCATTTACTGTTGTTAACTTCCTTGCACAAACAAATAAATTTATATCCATGTTATATAAACAATCCCCTTTACACTCTGGGCATCTAAACCCTGTCGGAATTAATTTGTTTCTTGTCGGCATCTTTCACCTTATTTAAATCAAATCTGTTTATTTTTTCTCTACGTTGTTCATATAATTGTGCTAATTGATTCTCAATTTCAGCTATAAGATGATCTATTTTTTCCAATTGTTTCATTTTTATTTTTCCTCTTCTCTTGATAATTCATTTACTTTTTTTTGTTAAAAACTAATGATCACCGCTCCATCATTAACAAACTTAATACTCTTTTCTCTCTGAATGGTTGAGCTGATCAAATCAGTTTTGAGATAATTTTTTTATTCCTTGATTTATCTTTAATAAATAACAATGTCGATATAAGCAAACAGCTAACACCTACTTTTGATCGGCCAATAATACTATTCACAATAATTAATAATTTGATTAACATTTGTCTTGCCATCTGTGAATCTTGATTAAATACTGACATAACCTGTTTTTAACATTTGTTTAATGTTGGCGATGTGTGACATGCTCTTATCAGATACGCTTTGTTCGTATTTATACTCGATCATGGCAATAGTATTTTCTGGTTTCGGCAGATAATAATTAGCCCTTTCTTTAGTTAATAAACCGGTAAATACAGCGTGATTAATAGCGTCAACTCGCCTTGATTTATCATTACCAAGAGATACAAAGAACTCTATAGGACGGCAATACATCATTGATTCATTTACTAATCGCTCGTAAGCCTCAATAAATGTTCGTCTAGCACCGATTTTGTCACCATTACAATAAACAATTTCCGCCTGAGACCATGCTTTGGCTATTTCGTTTGTCCATACAACAGTGTTAGTTTCATCGCTTGCAAGTATCGCTATTGACCAGGCTTCATCTGGAGATAAATGATTACCAGCTCCACCCATTAATTTAATCAAATCAGCCGGTTTTGGCATAAATTCACTTTTACGAACCCAAACATTAGCGGCTTTACGCAATGATTCAATCGGATATTGCCCTACTGTTGACCAGTAAATATTAACTTTGGTAGTGCTTGCTTGTTGTCCATAAAGCTCAAGCAATCCACCAATAACAGCTAAAAACTCATCTGTAATTTTTGCCATGATTACCCCCTCATACTCTCTAAAACCGCCCGGTTACGTTCGGCAAGTGTCATAAAATTAGCTTTGTTGTTTGGACTAGCCCGTTGATATTTAACAGCATTACGTAACCAGTTATTAAATGCAGCGTTCCAATCAATGTATTTTTTCCCGTTAGCCAAGCAATAGTCTTTAAATTTTATAAATTCGTTATCTAAATTGATATTTTCGTTAACTGCTATATTTTGATGATTAGTTGTTGGTTCAAAATCATCAGGAATTTGACATGCTCGTTTTTGCTTTTGCGACTTAGCCACAATAATATCTGTAGTAATCTTTGTAGTAGTCTTTGTCGTAATCTTTTGATCTAACGAACTTGATTTTGTAGCCATCTCGGCATCTACAATGTCGAGTTCGAGATGAGTACTGTTTATATCTCGTGGTAACTCAATCATAAATTTGGCGAAATTCCTTAAAACTTTATTCACTTTTTCATTATTAATTTTGTAATAAGTTTTATGTTGTAGGCGCTTTTCAGTAACAATTAAAACACCTCTTTCACATAACTTTTTAATTGCCGTTCTTTGTTCGTTATGGCTTAGACCTGTTTCATCTTCTAATTCATCACGCGTCTTATATACACCTAAATCAGAAGTCGCTTTGTCCTGCCAATAAAATAGTTGTGAAAAAAGAATGGCTGAACTAATCCCACCCAAAGGTTTAGCCAACTTTGGATAGTAGGCAATGGGGTTACCCATTGTTAGAAGATAATCGGTTGCTTTCAATTTACACCTCTCATCGAATACTCAGCGTACTGAACACCATTCTCATGAACTAAACGACTATCAATGTCAAATCCAGGTTTCTTTAGATCATAAATACGAGCACTTAATCTAAAACAACCATATAAATTTAATGCTTGGACTGGACTAATTGATTTTCCAGTTTGTAAATGGATCAATATTTTTTCGCATTGGCTTAGTGTTTTTTTATTGTTTAGCATCTTTATCATTACCTTAAATATTTGACGTGCCGTAATACAACCATTCAACAGAACAATTCAAAGCATTTGCTATCTCGACAATATTTCTTGGTTTTTCAATATTACCAGCCTCTAAATCACTTATTGATTGTTGTTTCATTCCAACTAATTCAGCCAATGACGCTTGGCTAATATTAAGTTCGATTCTTTTCTTCTTAACTCTTTCTCCGATTGTCATTTAAACCTCAACATAAAATACAGTTATAACTGTATTAAATAACAGTTTATTCTGTTTGTCAATTACAGATTTATCTGTATTATTTTATTAATCATAAAGGGAGACTTTTAAAATGAATAATCTCGGTCAAAGAATTAGGGCTAGACGCGAAGAATTGGGATTAACCCAAGAACAAGTTGCTGCGCAAATAGGAATTAAACAGCAATCTTATCAAGCAATAGAAAGTGGTAATGTAAAAAAACCTCGCCATTTATATGAAATATCTATCGCTTTAAAATGCGATATGGCATGGTTATTAAGTGGAAAAGATAAAGATGTAATAAACGTAGAAAAAATAGAAGTTCACGCCCATCAAGTCCCATTAATAAGCTATGTACAAGCTGGAGTATGGACTGAGTCGTGTGAGCTTAGCGATTCAACAGGGTTTGAGTATATTATGACATCATTAGAATTATCAAATAAAGCATTTGCACTAAAAATAAAAGGCGATTCAATGGAACCAGAATTTAAAGAAGGTGATGTTGTTATTATCGATCCAGCTATAAAACCATTTCCAGGTGAATTTGTAGTAGCTGTAAATGGAGATGAAGAGGCAACTTTTAAAAAGTATCGTGAATTAGGATATGATGACCATGAAAGAATGCAGTTTGAACTTATTCCACTTAATCCTGACTACACAACTATGAGCACATTAAAACAACAGATTAGAATAATTGGTACTATGGTTGAGCATAGAATATTTAGACGTAAAAGATAATAGTTCAAAAAAACACGACTAACCGCTTCGGCGGTTTTTTTCTTACCTATTAAATATTTACTGTATTTTTTTACATGCGCCTATTTATTCGTCAATAGCATTCTAAGCGCACTTTCAAATTATAATCATGTAGAAGTACTTCAAATAAAAAATAGCCTTATTTTTAATTTTATGCGGTTTTAAATAGATCTTTTATTGAAATATTTTTTAATTTCGTATAAACTTTGATCTATATTTAGTGGTGGAATATTTAGGATACTACTAGATACAGGGAAGCCCGACGCGCCAACGTCGAGCTAATACAAAAAAATAAAGCATTTTGGGCTTTATTGTGAGATCTCGAGGGTTATTCTATATTCGTTTTCTTTTTAAGTAAAGCCCTATTTAATGCTTCCTATAGTTAGGAGTTTATATATGGCATATTTACTAATCTGTCAAAAACCTCATCGATACGATACGATATTTTATTTGAATCATTACCTGAGTATCAAGGAACGTTCAGCCGACACAAATGCGCTGGTTGTGCATATGAATTAGGTTATTTTCATGCAATTAATGGAATACCTAAAGCAACAAATGATTCTGTTTTAGCTAAAATTCCGTATAGCCAAGCAGGTCATGTTCGTCATAAAGATGCTTTCACTGCATATAATGAAGGATATGAGTTTGTAATATCTATAGCTAAAGCTGCTTAATAAAATAAAAAAATAAACTGCCTCGGCGGTTTTTAATGAGTCAAAAAGAGATAATCTTAATCATATAAAATGAGAAGAAAACAATGTTACATATAGTAAATTTAAAATCAGGAATTAATGACATTAATGCTCTAATTCATATTGACAATAATGATAAAAATTACGTTATACCTTTTATTAACACACGAGGAGAATTAAAGAATGATTACTTATTTAAAAATTTTCTTCCTAACTGGGGGAATCATCCATTTTTAGTTGACGCGTCTTTAATTGCACCAGATATGTATGATCAATTTAATCAAGCCAAAGGTTTATTAGATCATAATAACGCTTTTCAAGATAAATATGATTTTTATGAAAAGATTTTCCAGGTAAATCCTTATCTAATTCCTGTTATTAGTATCTTGCCTACATCAACAATGAGGGATAATGTACATTTTTTATTTAAACTACAAAATAGACCATATAGAAAAATTGCAATACGTGTAACTGATTTGTCAGAAAACTCAATTCATAATTTATTTACATTATTAGCTTCATCATCAGATCCAAACTCAATTTTAGTTTTATATGATAAAGGATCTATAGTAGGTGAAAATATTAATACAATTCAGAATCAGTTATACAATATTTTACAAAGTCTTTCAATTTTATATAGTGGTCTTAAAGTCTCAGTTATAACAACATCATTTCCATCACAAAAAATACCCAACCGAGATGTTTGGGAAGAAATACCTAACCTTGACTTACCCCTATATTTTAACTTAAAAAGTTCATTTCCAGGAATAAATTTAATTTATGGAGATTATGGAGCAACTAACCCAACATCTCCAATGGAATATATTCCTGGAATGCAAATAATACCATGTGTAACTTACTATGATAATTATCGTTGGTATCAAATGAAAACTGGCAATAGTCATGAATTTTATAAATTCGTTGATTTAGCTAATTACCTTATTTCTGAAAGTTTTTATCACGGTAGTAATTTTAGTTGGGGAGACTCTCAAATTTATCAAATTGCAAATAAAACCATTAATAATGGTAATCCAGGAACATGGAACGGCATAAGAATTAATCAACATATTACTTCAATTGCTAGAATGACTTAAACTTTCATAACGCAATTTAAGCTTTTGTAATACTTTTTGTCGAATAATTTCAATAGGAAGTTCATTGCTTATTCGAGTTCTGACTTCCTTTATTTTTTCTTTTTTTATTACCTTCAAATTATTTTCAAGACACAACTCATCAAGCTCTATACGCCAGAGTAGATCGGATAGGTAATATGAATCTATATTTTTATTAATTTTAGCATCTCTAAGTATGGCCAAACCTGATTTAGTATCATCGACGATTATAATACCTACTTCTTTAGGGGTAACTTCTATAGATTTCAAAGCATGTTTATTATGACAACATAACCAAACCGCATCAAAAACTTTTAAGTATGCAGAGCATTGAGATTCCCATCTAGCCAAACTATCTGCTTTAGATTTAATTTCAAAAGCTGTTAATTTACCATTTGCATATACAAGGTCAGCTCTATTTTTTCTCTCCAAAAAACAGAGCTCATCAATAATAACATCATTATCATGATATTCATAAATTGAGTCACCATTGGATATCCAATTGATAATATTATTTTTTATTTGATCTGGGCTATTCATAACAATAATTTATTCACAAAAATTATTAAATTATACTTCTATTATTTTAAATGAAATTTTTAATTAAAGCTAACTTTAAAAAAATCACGTTTTAGTGAAATATTTTTCATTTATTTAGATTATGCATTTTTTCACGCCTAAAATTCCCTATTATTAACTTTATTATGCCTCCTTGCGCCGATCAAAAAACAACCAATTAAATAAAATACAGTTTTTGTACAGTTTTAACTGTTTACTTTAAACAGTTAAAACTGTACAATCAATTTCATCGAAACAAATCAATCTGTAAAAAATTAAAATAGATTACTAATTACTATGTCTAAAGTAATTAAAGCTTTTCTAGTTATTAGACTTGATTTTGAAAAATTTCTGATACAGGAAAGAGAACATTTAACATTTTCTTTCTCACTTTTAATAGTTTTTATAGGATTAAAAAAAATGAATTATAAAGAATGGAAACGGGAATATTTAGAGCTTTTAACTGAAGTTATAAAAAATCATAAATATTCAGAATATTATAATAATGAGTTCATTGAAGAGCTTGCTAACGAATTATTAATGCGTGGCTATTTTGACGAGGATTATGGACATTGGCAAGTCACCCCCGCTGAACAGGCAATTAAAGAAAGTTTTGAACTGTAGTTAAATGATAATTCTGAGACATACACAATGACTAACAGAGATTTTGTCAAAGTGAAAACCAAAGATCGGTTTCATAATGATTATCAACTATCAGATAGCGAAATTAAGTTTGCCCTATTTTGCACTTTTATTGTTGCATTAAGTAGCATGTTTGGTTTGTTTTATTGGATTTTGCAAATAGCAACGAGGTGATTTATGTCGTTACAAAGAGTGGTAGAAAATTGGCATGAAAATGCATATTGCAGAATGATGAACAACCTCGAGAAGCAAGATGCCCGTGATGATTGGATAGAGAGTCGCGCTGAAGAGCTAATCAGAAATTTTGCTAATGACAATGACTGGCAAATTATAGAGTTATTAAAGATAAAATTAGAAAGCAAAAATATTGATGCTGAAATATACAATCAATTTATTGTTGATATTTGTTATTCTCAAGCTGAATTTGATTTTAATAAAAATTTTATCTAAACAAAATATACTTTAAAAAAGTACGAAAATCCTCTTATTTAAGCAGTGTTGATACAATTAAAGAGAGCAATATAACTATAATTGATTTGTTATATCTACCTTGCTC
>NZ_NASN01000073.1:0-7572 GCF_002142015.1 Gilliamella sp. A7 | reverse complement strand
TCGGTCTATTTGCCCAACAATCAGGAATGAAAATCTTTGCCAATCAGGGGGATGTTGAGGTGCAGGCACAAAATGCCAACCTGAATATGGCCGCCAAGCAAGATATTAAAATAGACAGTGTCGATGGCCGTGTTGATTGGTCGGCCACAAAAGAGATGATATTAATGTGTGGTGGTTCATACATCAAAATTAGCAGTGCTGGGATTGAACTGGGCACGGCCGATAATGTTTACATAAAAAGTAATGCTATGCAAAAAATGGGACCTGCAACTCAAAACAGAACGATAACGCTAAAATCGAGTGAACTGAATGTTAAACGCTGTGCCGAAACGGATTAAAAATGCTGACTGAATTAAACAATCAAGATAACATAAATAAATATCGCTATTTATTAGTAGATAATTTAGTGGTACTTAATTCATTTAGTCCATTATCACGTGATTCATTATTAGAGCTATTTGGTGAAAAAAAACTGATCCAAGTATTACGTACAGATTTGGATTATGATCAAAGTATATGCCCGACACTTATTCAACTTGCTGATCCAAATGACTTTTTTGCAGATTGGATTCTTGATGAAATCAGCCAACAAGCCAAAATTGAATGTTTATGGTCTAAACGCTATATTTGTGCTTACATTATCTCAGATCTTAAACCGTCGGTACTGGCAAAACAACTAATTAAGATTGGCAATAATATCGCACAAACATTGCGTCAACCTTATTATCCTTTCTTTGAACCTTTTCGAATGCAATTTTTACACGAAGTAGCTTCAAAAGAAGACAATGCATGGCTAAAAGCACAATTTTCTCAAATTGAAAACTACTATTATCCATCCATTTATGGTGGCAAATTCATTCGTTTCACAGCTGATAACTCACTTGAAACGCCAATCAGTTGGAGCCCAAATTACTGTCAACGCTTAAAAAATTTCAGGATGATTCGAACTCTTGTTAATGCATGGTCAAATAACCGCTCACAATTTGATGAGCAAAAAAATATACCGCTTAGTGAAAATGTAATTTTACAATCAACAGAACTGGTTGAACAGGCTTATCAATTGGGCTTAACCGATGCTACTGATATCTTATTTTGGGGACTAAATGGATTAAGATATCATCAAGTTTTTACCGAACACCCACAAATATTTGAGCAAATTAGAAAAGCGCAACAAGAACCAGGCTCATTCTCAACACATGTTATTAATGCCAATATTAATTTTGAAAGCTAATCACTTTCTGATAAAGAATCGCAAAAACAGATTAAACCAGAATAATAGAGTGTAATATGGAAAAAATAAAAAAAATTGCTAAAGAAAATCAAAACGAAGCTAAAGGCAATTGTCTTGCTTGTGGTCGAGTCGGAATTCCGGTATTTTTATTGCGTCAAGCGGTTGTAAAAACTCAATCTTCGTTAACTAAAAGTATTGACCCCATTTATCAAGAATTAGCAGATTACACTAAAAACTTAAATTTTAACAATCGCAAACCAGAAATGGAATTAGAGTATTATAGCTACGTACTTCGTACTTTGCGTGATGGTTATGTCTATGTTATGCATCAACTTGATGATGATATCAATAGCCGAATATTTCATGTCTATGAATGTATTGAAGGGGCACTTAGATTAAGAAAACTTCATGAATTGACCAATACCCAGCCAAGACCGATATCACAAGCATGCAAAAATGCCTGTCATACCATTCCAGCATCATTTATTAATCTTGAAGAACATTATACTTATGTATGGGTAGCTTATTCGTCGCAACCTTGGAGCGAAAAAACAATCAATGATTATTTAAAACAACAAGATAGCAATATCTTATCCCGTTTTACAAAAATTAATATAAAACAATTTAAAGATTCACCCGTAGAAGCAACAGATAATCGTTCTGTACCATTTAAAGATATTTTTGGTAGTAATTATCAAGAATCTAATAATGATGACAGCAAAGTACTGGAGTTTCGTTTTGGTGAACAAGGTCTTAATAACTTTGAATCGGTACACTCTTTTATAAGTTTAAAAAATCAGAAACAAGAATATGCTTCGCATACCAATCAGCTTTACAAGGGGGGAAGACCGATATCTTGTGGCGTTGTATTGGAAGATACATTTGGTATTGCTCAAGAACTAAACTCACAGCGAATATCACAACTGCAAATTTTTATTAATCAAGAGGACGATAAGGATAACAAAAAAAACGAGCAGAATGATCCGCAATGCGATGTCTTTTCTCTAAAAGAAACAACACAGGTTTATCAAAAACGCGGTGAACAACTATATAATAAAGTTAATCCTATTTTAAAAAAACGGTTTAAGTATTATCAACCGGACATGTTTAAAAAACGCACTATTCTACAGATTATTGAGAACTACCGTACTTCGGTCGAAAATGCTTACGACACTGAAATAGCCAGGTTAGAAGAATGGTATAACTATATAAAAAGTATTGACTCTGCACATGATTCAGGTGATGGTTTTTTAGATAAAGCACAAAATAATATTGAAAAAGCCAAATCTGAAAAGGCCGAAAAAATAAAGGACATAAATGAACGGCTTGATAATAAAAAAATTACAGACTTCAAAGATGAATTGAAAATCGCTTTTGCTGATATTGAAAAATATTATCAAGAATGGTCGCAAGATTATTTTACTTATGCGCGTTGGTTGTTTGGTAATGCAAAATTCGTTTCAAAATTCAGTAATATAAAGCCAACTACGTTCAATCAAGTGCCGTTTTGGCAAAAAGAGTTTGATTTTTCTACCAATATCTTAGCCATCAACTTTATACAAGAAGTTGTGCAAATTCTGATTGATTCTAACCATGCGGAAGTCCATCTTGATGAAAGCAGTGCCCTTTGGGATGAATTACTAAGTAACCATAATAGTATTTATTATGTAATTGAGCATCAAAATAATCAAGGTATAAATCTTGATGCACTAGAATTTGTCAATTTAGATGATAATACCCAACTAACATGGCGCGAAGTAATCAGTAGATCAACGGGTTTGGTTTTAGCTTATAATGCTTATCAGGAAAAAAAGACTAAAAACACCCTAACCGACAAAGAAAAAGAACTGCAAAAAACGAAACAGCGTTTTGAAGCTGATATTAAAACTAAACAGAAAGAGATTGACGTTAATCAAAAAATGATCGACGAGAATCCATATGATCCAAAAAAACATGAAAAACTGTTAGAAATAAGAACGCAAAAAACTAAAGAACTTGAACAATTAGAGAAACAATTAGCATCAACCAACCAGCAACTTACCAAGATGGCAGAGGGAAGCAGTGTAAGTAGAAATGTAGGAAAAAATCGATATCTGCATGAACTTGCACTAAAAAAATACTCAATTTTAAGAACACATAAACAATTCCAACCTATTGAGCCTCGTTTAAAACAGCTTGATTCGCTTGTTTATTTAGGTGACATTGGTACCTATCCAGTTGAATTTACGAAAAAAGTTAGGCCGGATAAAATTCGACAAGTTCACGCATTATTAACTCAATTACAAGGAAGTTTATTCCGTAAAAACCCTTGGACCGGTCCAGAAATTACATTCTTAAAAAAATTTGATGTGCCAGATGCAAAATATGAAGTTGGTGTAAAAAAACCAGCAACCCACACGCTTAAATTCACGCTTTGCTTTCCTGATGAAACGAGTAAAGGCTTAATTGTTGATTTTTTTAAAAATAACGAGATTATTAATCCAAATAAATTTAAGGACTTTTTAGCAACTAACATGGTTAAATATGTCACTTTAGTCACTCGGCAAGCTAATTTAGAAAGTCAAATTCATACCAATAAAATAGAGACATCTACCAATCAAGAAGCGATTGACCAATCAAAACACAATAAAATTGATAAAGATGCTCGTATACAACATATTGAAACAGCTAATAATACGATCAATCAAGATGTAAAAAAAATAGAAAATATTGATAAAAATACAGAAATACTAAAACTACAAAAAGAAAATAATCAAAAATTCCAAGCCGCTAAACTTAACTATAGTGTTAATGCGGTAATGGGTGTTATCACCATGCTAAATATTTTAGATGATATTAAAGCATTGGACAAAATTGAAGAGGGCAAAACTCAAACACAGAAACTACGTCAACTAGGTATCGACTTAAGCTCATTAGCATTACTCAGTGTCGATTCTGTTACTATATACCGTGATATTAAATTAAGAAAGCAATTAGTAAACGCTGAATTAGCAACTGCAGCCAAAGCATCAGTGCCCGAAATTGAAAGTTTATTAGAATCAAACACAATGATCTCAAAATGCATCGCTAAAGCTTTTGCCGTTATTACTATAATGGAAGCGTTGAGTGAATTAAAAAGTGCTTTTGGTATGTGGAAGATGGAAGATAAAAGTTATTTTTATTCTAGATTATTTGGTTCTGTATGTTTAGGTCTTGGCGCTATATTTTTATTATCTCTTTCAACTTTATTTATAGGTATTGGATTTGTATTATTATTAGCAGCGACATTTTTAATAGATTATAGCAAAAAATATGATAATTTTACCGCTATCTATCACTGGCTAAACCGCTGTTATTTTGGTGCGCACAGTGAGTTAGCCTTTTTAGAGTATGATGCCTATCACGAAGAGCAACACTCTTTTATTGGCTTTGGCCATGCGATTAATGATTATTTGGTTGCAATCTCAGATATTAAGACATTTCTTATGTTTAAAAAACCAAACCATTATACCGGAGAGAAAATAGATCATAGGTATATCTATTTTTATTTGTATTACCCAGATTATTCATCTATTTCCCACAAATCCTTGCAGGCCTCAGTTCGCTTGTTCGGTAAAAATCAGCAAAGCAATACCGACTTTATTGAGTTGAATTTCAGTATCAGCGCCAGCAAAGTAAATAAACAACCTATGCCGAATGATAATATGCTTGTCGATACAAATAAAGATAAGGGTACTTTAAAAATTAGAGACTATGTTACCGCCCAAAAAAGTTATTTTGACAAGCATTATAATAATCAAAGAGCCCAAAATAGGGTATTGATAAGAGTATTACCAATCATGTTTAAAGATCCAGAAAAAGTTGAACTAAAAAGATCTGCTCCTAATCAGCCCAAGAGCGACTTAACAGTCATAACATGGATAGCTGGTACCTCTGTTTATGATCTGTTAAAAAGTTATCAAATCAGTATCTACCCCGATACGGCAGATTGTAACGAAATCCCATTGATAATTAACCGAGACAGTAATAAATTTCACGATGAAGAATAAAAAAGGAGAGTAATAATGCCATCAAAATACCGCCCCCAGATCATAGGTTGGATCGATGATTTAGATAAAATAGGCTATATATGGAAATTGCATGACGATCGGTTAATTTATGCTAATAATAATTACTGCGCATTTATTCGTAAGACATTTAATGATCAGATTTTTTATACATGCCTTTATTTTGTTTGTATTATTGGAACAATTTTCTTAATTGTAGGTATGGTTATGTTTATTTTTGGATTTGATCACAAACTGACATTAATTGGAATAATTGGTTTTATTACGTGTAGTTTTGCTTTATATCTATCTATTCCTGAATTTTATCAAAATGCATTTTCACGTCGTGGTAGTCCTATCATATTTAATCGTCAGACAGGTAAAGTGTATGTTAATGAAAGTTACTTTTTTAACATTAAAGTACGAAGGCACCCTAAACTATTTTTACAACCGAAAAAACGCCGAATACAAGAGTATGATTGGCATGATATGCATGGCGTTATTGTCCATAATGGTCCATATTTTGTCGCAACGGTATTAATGGTATGCCAACCCGGCACATATCAGGTTATTGACCATGTTATGTTAGATCCTGTGCGTGATTCTATAAGTAGAAAATTTGTCTGGGGTAGGCTCAATAGTTTTATGAAGTTTTATGAATCAGCAAATATAGATGACGGAAAATACAAAACAGCTGAAGAAGCGAAGTTTAAAAAGGATATGATAGAAGGTGACGGCTGGCCAGAATGGATGGTGGAAGCCTTTAATGCAACATCACTTGAAGAGTTAGCAGTAATTAAACAAAAATATAATATTAACCCATAATAACAAACTTAAGTAGACCGCAAAGGAATGAGGGAGAAGTAATAGGAGAACAAGAATGCCATCAAAATACCGCCCCCAGATCATAGGTTGGATCGATGATCTAGATAAAATAGCCGATATATGGAAATTGCATTACGGTCGGTTTATTTATGCTAATAATAACTATTGTGCCTTTATACGTAAGACATTTAGTGATCAGATTTTTTATACATGCCTCACTTTTGTTTGTATTATTGGGATGATTTTTTCAATTGTTATTATGGTTATGTTTATTTTTGGATTTGATCACAAACTGACATTAATTGGGATAATTGGTTTTATTACATGTAGTTTTGCTTTATATCTAATTATTCCTGAATTCTACCAAAATGCATTTTCACGTCGTGGTAGTCCTATCATATTTAATCGTCAGACAGGTAAAGTGTATGTTAATGAAAGTTACTTTTTTAACTTTAAAGTGCGAAGGCACCCTAAACTATTTTTACAACCGAAAAAACGCCGAATACAAGAGTATGATTGGCATGATATGCATGGCGTTATTGTCTATAATGGCGCACGTTTATTTGCAACGGTATTAATGGTATGCCAACCCGGCACATATCAGGTTATTGACCATGTTATGTTAGATCCTGTGCGTGATTCTATAGGTAGAAAATTTATCTGGGGTTGGCTCAATGGTTTTATGAAGTTTTATGAATCAGCAAATATAGATGACGGAAAATACAAAACAGCTGAAGAAGCGAAGTTTAAAAAGGATATGATAGAAGGTGACGGTTGGCCAGAATGGATGGTGGAAGCCTTTAATGCAACATCACTTGAAGAGTTAGCAGTAATTAAACAAAAATATAATATTAACCCATAATAACAAACTTAAGTAGACCGCAAAGGAATGAGGGAGAAGTAATAGGAGAACAATAATGCCATCAAAATACCGCCCCCAGATCATAGGTTGGATCGATGATTTAGATAAAATAGCCTATATATGGAAATTGCATGACGATCGGTTAATTTATGCTAATAATAACTATTGTGCCTTTATACGTAAGACATTTAGTGATCAGATTTTTTATACATGCCTCTATTTTGCTTGTATTATTGGGATGATTATTTTAATTTTGGGCATGGTTTGGTTGATTTTTGGATTTGATCGCGAAGCGACATTAATTGGAATAATTGGATTTATTCTTTGTAGTTTTGCTTTATATATAATTATTCCTGAATTTTATCAAAATGCATTTTCACGTCGTGGTAGTCCTATCATATTCAATCGTCAGACAGGTAAAGTGTATGTTAATGAAAGTTACTTTTTTAACATTAAAGTACGAAGACATCCTAAACTATTTTTACAACCGAAAAAACGCCGCATACAAGAGTATGATTGGCATGATATGCATGGCGTTATTGTCCATAATGGTCCATATTTTGTCGCAACGGTATTAATGGTATGCCAACCCGGCACATATCAGGTTATTGACCATGTTATGTTAGATC
>NZ_NASN01000072.1:0-7785 GCF_002142015.1 Gilliamella sp. A7 | reverse complement strand
CACTTAACCATTTCAGTTTCAATTTTTTTACGATGTTCTAGATTCATCATATTAAATTTATTTTCATTAATTAACATTGTTTGTTTTTTTAGCCATTCTTGCCATGCAATCTTTGAAATTTCATTATAAATACGTTTACCCAATTCGCCCGGATAAAGCTGAAAATCTAATCCTTCGGATTCTTTTTTTAAAAAATGGCAATAAATAATGCGACTCATATTTATTCCTATCTTATCAACAATTATTAATTAACCATTGATTATACCCGAAAATAATTAGAGAAAAGAATAAAATATATAACTTTCTTTTAAATGAATATAAATTCAATAATTATGAATAAATATTAACTTTACTATCTTTTTAAATAACATAAAATATAAAATGACCGTTGGTTAAAATAAGGATTAAATAATGCAGCCCGAAATTACACGAGATCTGTTTGATAAAGTAATTCTCCCCGTTTATTCACCGGCTAACTTTATACCAGTAAAAGGAAAAGGTAGTCGAGTATGGGATCAAAATGGTGAAGAATACATCGATTTTGCTGGAGGTATAGCTGTTAATGCTCTCGGCCATTGCCATCCCCAGTTAATCAATGCTTTACACCAACAAAGTGAACAATTATGGCATGTTAGTAATGTTTTTACCAATGAACCTTCGCTACGACTTGCCCAAAAAATTATTGAAAACACATTTGCTGACCGAGTTTTTTTTGCTAATTCAGGTGCTGAAGCAAATGAGGCTGCTTTTAAATTAGCAAGATATTATGCTGCGGAAAAATATAGTCCATACAAGACAAAAATTATCGCTTTTTATCAATCTTTTCATGGTCGTACTTTTTTTACCGTATCAGTCGGAGGGCAAGCCAAATATTCCGATGGTTTTGGGCCTAAACCTGCCGATATTATTCATGTTCCTTTTAATGATTTAGATGCTGTTAAAGCAGTAATGGATGATCATACATGTGCTGTAGTATTAGAACCAGTGCAAGGTGAAGGAGGATTAACCTCTGCCACACCAGAGTTTTTAAAAGGTGTTCGAGCACTTTGTGATCAATATAATGCCCTATTAGTCTTTGATGAAGTACAATGCGGTATGGGGAGAACTGGCAGTTTATATACGTATCAACAATATGATGTCATTCCTGATATTTTAACTTCCGCTAAAGCTCTCGGCGGTGGTTTTCCTATTAGTGCAATGCTAACCACAAATGAGATTGCATCAGTCATGCATCCTGGTGTTCATGGTACCACTTATGGTGGAAATCCACTGGCCTGTGCCGTTGGTTGTGCTGCCTTCGATATCATTAATAGCCCAGAAGTACTCGAAGGTGTCCAAAAGCGTCGGGCAATGTTTATTGAACAACTTGAAACTATCAATGATAAATTCAAAGTATTTCGAGAGTATCGAGGTAAAGGCTTGCTTTTAGGTGCTGAATTACAACCTGAATTTCATAGTAAAGCACGAGATTTTTTAAATATTGCTACCGAGAATAAAGTAATGATACTTAATGCCGGGCCAAATGTACTACGTTTTACGCCGTCTTTAATTATCTCGGAAGATGAAATAAAAGAAGGCATGAACCGATTTAGCAAAGCAGTCGAAAAAGTTGTCAATTCTTAAGTTTTTCTATACAGTAACGGCATTTTAAGTGATTAAGTGCCGTTAATGCACTTAAAGGATATTGTTTATGACCGACGTTCGACCATTAAATTATGCAAAAACGCATTTTATCTTAAGTGCTCCTGACATTACACATTTACCAATTGATACTGGCGTTGAAATTGCATTTGCCGGCCGTTCCAATGCAGGTAAATCAAGTGCACTTAATACATTAACCAACCAAAAAGCTCTAGCAAGAACCAGTAAAACACCAGGACGAACACAACTAATTAATCTTTTCGAAGTTGAAGAAAACTGTCGCTTAGTTGATTTACCTGGTTATGGTTATGCCCAAGTACCAGAGGCGATCAAACGTAAGTGGCAAAAATCACTAGGCGAGTATTTACAAAAACGAGAGAGTTTAAAGGGTTTAGTTGTATTAATGGATATTAGACACCCATTAAAGGATTTGGATCAACAAATGATTGAATGGGCAGTATCTGTAAATATTCCTGTAATGTTATTATTAACTAAAGCCGATAAACTGGCTTCTGGTGCACAAAAAAAACAAGTTAATATGGTCAAAGAAGCCATTTTACCTTTTCAGGGTGATATTACTGTTGCTCCTTTCTCATCGCCAAAACGTGTTGGTTTAGAAGCTTTAAAGCAAAAACTAGATGAATGGTTTAGCCAACAATAATGGAACATTATGAATAACAGTGCATTTTCTTTCCAAACATTAACGCCGGAACTGATTCTTGATAGCTTAGCCTCCATAGGTATCTACGTTGATTCAGGCCTTACGGCTTTAAATAGTTATGAAAATCGTGTATATCAATTTTCTGATGAAAATCGCACTCGTTATGTCGTTAAATATTATCGTCCTCATCGCTGGAATAAATTACAAATTATTGAAGAACATCAATTTACTCAGCAATTAGTCCAAGCCGATATTACAGCCATTGCACCAACAACAATTAATAATAATACCGTGCATGAATATCAAGGTTATCTTTTTACTTTATTTCCAAGCGTTGGCGCACGACAATATGAAATCGATAATTTACAACAATTTGACTCAGTAGCAACCACACTTGGCCGAATTCATCAAATTGCTGCAAAACATCTTTTTAAAGATCGTCCAACTATTGGACTGCAAGAATATTTGTATAAATCAAAAGAAATTTTATTATCTAGCGTAATAATTCCTAAAGAAATTCAGACAGATCTAAAAATAATCTTAACCAATTTAATTCAAACTGTTGAACAATATTGGCATAATGACTGGCAACCAATTCGATTACATGCCGATTGTCATCCGGGAAATATCTTATGGCATGATCAAGCTATTATTGTTGATTTTGATGATGCTAGAAATGGCCCTGCAATACAAGATATCTGGATGCTACTCAATGGTGATCAACAACAGCAGAGAATTCAATTATCAAGTTTTATTGAACTTTATGAAGAATTTTCCCTATTTAATCATGATCAATTAATATTAATTGAACCATTACGGGCGATGCGAATAGTCCATCATTTGGCATGGATTATCCAACGTTGGCAAGATCCAGCGTTTCCTCGTGCTTTTCCTTGGTTAACCGATGTTGATTTTTGGCAACAACAATTGAAACAATTTAACCAACAAATTGAAGCAATTAAAGCTCCGCCATTACAGTTATTATCAATTATGTAGGCAACAAATAATATTAAATAGTTTTCATATTTAGAAAAATAAGTAATTCATTGAGACTTGGAGAGATAGAAACTAATTTTTCTTTTTGAATTTTAGTTAACTGCTTAATACGGTATTCTAATTTTAAGGCAGTTGATATATCGCCAATACTTAGTTGATATACAACATTAAGATCTTTATGCCCTTTTAAATGCTTTGCTCCTTTACCCATTTGATGTTGATGTAATCTCCGCGTGATATCAGTAGTGATACCGGTATATAAAGATTGTTTTGCGGTTCGAATGATATATAAAAACCATACAGTAGCTTTGATTTGCATAAAAAATAGTCGCCGTTAATAATAAACCGATCATATCATTGAGATAATTTTTATAAATAGTTAAATCAAACTTTTCCAATAAACTACCTTAATTGCTCATTTTTAATAATATTAGCTTTGTATTAATTTATCTTAAAAGCTCAATAACTACTTAAAATTCTGTTTATATACTGTTGATGTTTGTTTTAATAACTGTCAGTGATTGATTTACTTTAAGTGGGATAATGTTTAAGATAGCTTAATTTTTTTGATCTCTCTTAGGACTACAGAATTTGAATAACTTTGCAAAAATTATTGAAATTGAACGCGGCAATATGAAATTTGCTTATGTGCAAAATGATGAAATCAATTATTTAGAGCTTTTTGACCAATTTCTTGCTGAAGAAGGTCACCATGAGTTGCTCGATCCTAGTGATAGAATTGAGCGATACACCTATTTAATCAATCATGACAAAACTAAATTCATTTTTAAAATTGATGGTGGCGTTGAACATCGTTTAGAACGCCGTATTATAGCCAAATTTACTGGTGACTTTTATTTCAATTTAATTCATAAGTTAGCCAAAATATCGTTGGACAAATGTGATATTGCTTATGAACTTTATTTGGTGGCATTTGATAAAGTTACCAAACGTCATTATATGATTTTTAATTTTATTGAAGGTCGCTCGTTAAAATGGGAAGAAATGAAAACCCATGGTGAACAAATAAAAAACTGCGTTGAAAAACTACATAGTTATAATTTAGTTTCCAATGACATTCATGGAGGAAATTTTATTTTAACACCTGAAGGAACAATCAAAGCAATTGATTTAACCAACTCTGGTTTTATTTGGCTTACCAAAGCTAATGATGCGATCGAGTTGCGTGAGCGTTTTGATATTAAAATTAAAGTACCGGTCTTAGCAATGGCAATAAAGAAATTTACTCATGGTTTTAAACGATTATCGAGAAAAATTCGAGGTAAAAAAGACTAATAATAAAATTGAGAGAAAAACTAATTTCTCTCAATTTTTCGCCAACATTATTACTATTTTAATTTTATATAAAACAAATTACTGACTAATTTTTAATACTAAAAAATATTTATATTTTCACCTTTTAAATACTAGTAAATCCTTGTATAACCAGCTAGAATTAAACAAGTTAATCAAGCTGGGATGAGATATGAGAAAGTTAATTGGTTTTACTGTTTTAGTAATGTTGCTAACTGGCTGTGCTTCTCACAAAATGCAATCAATCTATCAAACTCAAGGAGTCGAAATTGCCCAAAATCCTGCCGGTGTTGATATAATAAATAAATATAGTACTTCTCGTCCTATTACTGTTCTTCATTCTTCATTATCGGTTTGTATAGCCCAAGAACTTGATAACAGCCCTGTGGTTTTGAATAGCGATAACTATTTTGGTTCAGCTTGGTGGCCATATTATAATATGCCAACTCAACAAGCCATTACCATCAATGGCGGTGATACCATCAAATTAGTCGAAGGTAATAACATTGTTGCCAATGCGGTGACTGATTATCAATCACAAACTAAATACTTTATCAGTTATACCTTAACAACTACGCGTAAAGCTAAAAATATTCATTATTTATTTAGCAACATCAAACAAGCTCAACAATATACCGGATCGATTGCTAATGATGGATTTCAAAATGTAAAAACACTTGAAAGATCACATCCCGATTTAGTTATTGATGCGCTTAATAAAGAAATCGATAAAATTCAATCTTGTTTATTACGCTAATTCTAACTCTTTCCTCAAAAATTTTTGAGGAACAGAGTTTTAGCAACTATATATTATTTTTTTATAATTGAATAACATTTCTATCCGCTTTTCTTTCCTTAAATAACTCACTTTATCTATAAATTATTTATCATTACTAAAACTGTGGAATAATAAAAAAAGTTAATTAAAAATCTCAATTATTAAATAAAACAATAACTCCCAAATAGTTATTGATAACCATTATCAATAATATATTATTTACTTCCCGTGAAATTAAATTATGCAGTACTGGTATAATAAAAATCTAAGGAATAATGATGAAAATCAATAATTTGTTAGGAGTAATAATTTTCAGCAGTTTGTTATTTGGCTGTGCTAAAGAATCTTCAAGAACAATCGAATCACCAACAGTAAATAGCTATCACTCAAATTATAATGGCATCAGAACCAATATTGCCGTCGGTAAATTTGAAAATCGTTCAAATTATCAAAATGGCATTTTCTCTGATGGAGTGGATAAATTAGGTAATCAATCAAAAACATTGCTTATTAGTCATTTACAACAAACCAATCATTTTAATGTTCTAGATAGAAGTAATATGCAAGAATTAGCAAATGAAGCTAAATATAGTAAACAAAAGCAAAATGTAATTGGTGCAAATTATATCATATCTGGTGACGTAACAGAGTTTGGCAGAAAGGAAATAGGAGATCATCAGCTATGGGGACTTATTGGTAAAGGAAAACAACAGATTGCTTATGCAAAAGTAAGTTTGAACATAATTGATATTCGAACATCTCAAGTAGCTTATTCAGTACAAGGATCAGGTGAATATAGTCTATCTAATCGTGAAGTAATTGGATTTGGCGGTAAAGCAAGTTACGACTCAACTTTAAATGGCAAAGTTTTAGATTTGGCGATTAGAGAAGCAATTAATAATCTAGTCAAAGGATTAGATAACGGTGAATGGAAACCTACAGCCAAATAAAATAAACGTTAATGACATAAGGATCATAACAATGTTAAAAAAACAATATTTCATATATTTATTGTTCGCAGGATTATTATTTGTACTAAATGGTTGCCAATCATCTAATACAACTTATTATTGGGGTGACTACCAAGAAGTGCTTTATAACTATACTCAATCAGATAAAAGCAACTACGTTGAGCTGATTCAAGATTTAGAAAAAACTGTGGAAAAAGCCAAATCAACTAATAAACCAGTACCTCCGGGATTGTATGCTCATTTAGGTTTGTTATATGCAACATCTGGTGATACTAATAAAGCTTTTGAACAATTTGAAAAGGAAAAAACTCTTTTCCCAGAATCAAAACACTTTATTGATTTTATTGAAAGAAAATATCAAGGAAAATAATCAATGAATAATAAATTTATTGCTCTAATAGGATCATTTCTAGGCCTCTTTTTGCTAACAGGTTGTACAGCACATAGAGAAAGCTATGACTATACAGCTTTTAAGGAAAGTAAACCTGCATCAATTTTAGTTTTACTTCCAACCAATCAATCAAACGAAATCAATGCAAGTTATGGCGTTTTATCTCAAGTAACCTTACCTTTAGCTGAAGCGGGTTATTATGTTTTCCCGGTTATGGTTACTGATGAGGTATTTAAACAAAATGGTTTAACGGTAGCTAATGATATTCATGCTGTTAGTTTATCTAAATTACAAAAAACTTTTAATCCTGATGCAGTTTTATATATTAACGTACAAAATTACGGCACTAATTATCAAGTGATCCAAAGTGATACACGTGTAACATTAGAAGCAAAGCTGCTCGATTCCCGAACTGGAAAAGTAATTTGGACTGGTAGAGCTACTGCTTCTAGCCTTGAAAACCAACAATCAAATAATAGTTTATTAGGTATGTTGATTTCTGCTGCTATCACTCAAATAAGCGATACTGTTAGGGATCGTAGTGTTGCAATCTCAGGCGTTACAGCAGCTCGTTTATTTACACCAAATCCAGTAAAAAGTAACGGGATTTTATATGGTCCTTATGCTAAACAAAAATAACTAATCTGATAATCTCTTTATAAAAAAGCGGTAATTATTACCGCTTTGAACCATAATCATCCTCTTACACAAAATTATTTATCCATCTTTTATTAAGTAACCTAAAGCAACACAGTTAGCAAATAATAGCTATATAAAAAATTGAGGAATCGATTTTTTTATACCTAATAATGAGCAAAATTTAAGGATTAGTTGATTTAATTAGTTGAGTGATTTTAAGAATATCCTAATAAATTAATCATTACTAATTTTATCATTTTGTAGATAGCTTCATTATAAATATCTTTAAAAATCAATAATTATGTTAGTAACATACTTACATTAATTACAAAATTAGTTAGATAACTTTCTTATTCTTTTGATTTCTAACTGCATAACTATACTGCATATGTAC
>NZ_NASN01000071.1:0-8093 GCF_002142015.1 Gilliamella sp. A7 | reverse complement strand
CTCCCTTTACTGTCATTGGGATCTGTTTCATCTCGGTTTTTTCCTATTTATATAGTAAATAAAAAGAATAACAAATGTTCATCTTAATCAAATGAGAGAGATAAATTATTAATTTAGTTTGTTATTCTAATGTTAAAATGGGTTTTAGTTATATATTAACTTCAAAACAGGTTTAACAACAAATCATTTATAACAAAATCAAGTGCTATTTTAGTTAAAATCAGGTATCGTAATATAAATCCCAACCTTTTATTATAACTATTTAGCTTATTTATGAGACGATTACGATTTAGTTTAATCATCCTCTTTTCGATTTTCTGGTTGTTAATTGTAGTTGGCTATTTTTTGTTACAGACCAGTTTTGGTGCCAAAATAGTAAGCCAACAATTATCAAAGCTGGGAGCCTATTCTATTACAATTGGCAAAATAAATCATTCTTTTGCTAATTTTTATGAGTTAAGCGTTGATAATTTATTGGTAAAAAAGGATGAGCAAGAAGTTGCTAATATCAGTAAATTAATCGTTGGTTTTGATAAGCAAAATTTGTGGCAATACCATCATTTTAACTATATTTATGTCATTGATGGCAAGCTAAATGGTTCTCAAATCAGTCAATCGAATTTTACGGCCAATGTGTTACGGTTTTATAACACAACCTTAAATTTTTCGTTGAATAATTCTCAACAACCTTTGTTGTTACAACAAGTTAATGGTGGTATAAAACCGTTTGATTTATCGAGTAAACAACCATATCAATTCGATTTAACTGCCCAGCAAGTATTATTTAAGCAAATGGCTGTAAATAGTGTGTTACTGCAAGGATATTATCGTGATGGTATCACTTCACTTACTAATTTAGGTGGTAATATTGGTAATGGTTTTTTTGTTAGTAAATTAAAAATGCTAGCAGATGATAGTTTGGATATAGCACAATTAAAATTAAACAATATACATTTTAACGTCAATAATGAGACTGATTTAAACAGATATTTGTCTGAACTGCCAAAATTCAAATTACAAGAATTTTCAATCTTTGATAGTAATATTCAATTGCCTAATTTAACTATTGAAAAGGGTAATATAGACATAACCAATATTGATTATGATGATAATCAATGGCAGTTAAAACAAAGTAATTTTGTTATTAGTGCTGATAATGTTGTATGGTTTGATGAAAAACTTTCATCATTATTACTACAACTATCTTGTAAAGACGATGAAGTAGACATTTTAAAAGCGATCGCGGAGTGGAATGACGGTAATATCCGTTTAACTGGTAGCTGGAGAAATAATGCATTACATCTAAAAACATTATTATTAGCCAGTGTTAATTATCAGTTACCTGATAACTTCAAACAACGGTTATTACCGAGTATATTTAATCAAGTCGATATTGATCAGTTAACTGTTATGCCAAGTACGTTAATCAGCACTAAGTCAGATTATCCATTTAATCTCGCTAGCTTTAATGTTTCTGGAACCAATGTTAGGCTAGTGGAAGATAAAAGGATTGGTATATATTCAGGTTCGTTATTTTTTAAAGCTAATGATGCAACAATTAATAAAATTGCGGTTAAATATCCTAATTTATCACTCAGTTTTGATAGTCAACATCGGGCGTTATTAAGTTTTAGCGCATTAATTAATAATGGTAAACTTGACGCAATTGCAACGATAAATCCTTTGCAAACTGAGTTTGAATCATTGCATATTATTGCTAAAGGTATTACTAGTGAATTGCTAAATCAATGGCAGCTAGTCCAAACGCCACCAGAATCATCAAATTATCGTATTGATTTACATGGTGAAATTTCACCGTTTAGTCTATCGGGAACATTTTTTACTAACGATAATGAGTATTCTATTTATTCACAGCATTGATTTTAATAAAATTATCCTTATATCTGTTTTAAGATGTATTAAGTTTTAAATGAGGAAACGATGTATCTAGTAAGATTAGATAAATGGTTATGGGCGGCTCGGTTTTATAAAACTCGTTCCATCGCTCGTGATATGATTGATGGTGGTAAAGTCCACTATAATGGTCAACGAGCAAAGCCAAGTAAAATTGTTGAAGTTGGTGCTATATTAACCCTTAGACAGGGCAATGAACAAAAAACAATTCGTGTTTTAGCTATTAGTGATCAACGTAGGCCTGCTAGAGAAGCTGAATATCTTTACCAAGAGACCTTAGAAAGCATCACCAAACGAGAAAATATCGCTGAAGCTCGAAAACTTAATGCATTAACTATGCCGCATCCTGATCGACGACCAGATAAAAAAGAGCGGCGAACATTAATTAAATTTAAATATGATAGACAACAAGGCGACAAGAATTAATATGGATACTTTAAATCGGTTTTTATTTGATAATCATTCGGTTCGTGGTGAGATTACTCGGCTTGAAAATACTTACCAAGCAATTTTAGAAAACCATAATTATCCTATAGCGGTACAAAATTTATTAGGTGAATTGTTAGTAGCAACCAGTTTATTAACTGCTACTTTAAAATTTGATGGTGATATCGCGGTACAATTGCAAGGTGATGGCCCGCTGACATTAGCAGTAGTAAATGGTAACAATGAGCAGCAATTACGTGGAGTTGCTAGAGTTAATGGTGAAATAGCGGATAATGCTACACTTAAAGAAATGGTGGGTAACGGCTATATCGTCATTACCATAACACCTAAAAAAGGTGAGCGTTATCAAGGTATTGTTGGCCTTGAAAAAGATACTTTAATTGGTTGTATTGAAAATTACTTTATGCAATCTGAACAACTTCCTACCCGTTTATTTGTCAAAACAGGGGTTCATAATAACAAACCTATGGCGGCAGGTATTTTATTACAAGTATTACCTGCTAACGAAGATATTGAACAATCATTTGAACATCTCTGTGCATTGACGGAGACTATCACTAGTGATGAGTTATTCCAATTGCCAACTGATGAGATATTATATCGTCTTTATAATCAAGAAGAAGTTCGTTTATTTGAGACGCACGATATTGTGTTTAAGTGTGGTTGTTCTCGACAACGTTGCGAAGATAGCTTAATGACATTACCAGCTAACGAAGTTGATGATATTCTCAATGAAGATGGTGGTAAGATTGATATTCATTGTGATTACTGCGGTAAACATTATCTGTTCGATGCTATTGATATAGCAGAGCTAAGAAACAAGAAAAGTAATAATTATCATTGAGTTATAAAATAGCCACTAAGATTATTAAATTTTAGTGGCAAAGTGAAATATAAGGAATTAAACCCACAACTAATTTATCAAAATAATTTCAGCACACCAAATAAATATTATCGGTTTCGCATAACTTTTTTGTAAAATTATCTTTACAAACTGTCCGATTAATTCCTGAATATATTAAATCGATAATTTATTATTTTTATTAGTGTATTTGTACGACTAACTAATTGTCTGAATATTTTCCACAATGGCTGCATGTCCTAATACTTTCCAAGTTATATTGAAATGATACAGAGTAATCGCATAGCTTTGCTCATGAAGAATTTTTTGTTTATAAGCTGGTCTCGGATCTTGAGAAATAACTTGTTCGATTAGTTCGCTTAGTTGTGGATAATTCTGTATTTGGCTTCGTAAAAATATGTCAGCTTCAGATGAAAATGTTACTTTAAGTTTTTGTGTTGGAAGCTGTTGCGCATAACCAGCTATTGCCTCTGGATGGCTATCACAATAAGGTAAGTAAGGTTTTATATCAATTATTGGTGTACCATTAACTAGATCCAAACCGCCTAGTTTTAATATCACCTGCTTGTTTTCAATAATAATATCTAGTAATTCAACGACTGAGAGCCCAATATTATTGGGTCTAAATGGTGATCTTGTCGCAAATACACCTAAACTTTTATTGCCACCTAAACGCGGCGGACGGACAGTTAATTTCTGTTTATTAGCATCAATATGATGAAAATGAAATAATAACCATATATGTGAAAACTGTTCTAATCCCTTAATACTCATAGGATCATTAAATCTATCTAGCAAATGTAGTTCACCTTCAGCTGCTGTTACAAGATTAGGTTGGCGTGGTACAGCAAATTTTTCAGTATAGGGTGAGTGAATGATGCCAATTGGCTCAAATTGAGATGTCATTATTGAATTATTGTGTAATTGTTTTAAATGTCCTCCCATCGACAATAGTCGACGGGAGTAAGTTAATCATAGTTTGCGAATGTACTATTACCAACCACGAATAGCGCCACCTTTGAAAATTTCATCGGCTTTTTTAGCTACAGCATCAGTTTGGTATGCTTTAACAAAGTTTTTTACATTTTCATTATCTTTGTCAACCTCACGCGAAACAATGATGTTTACATAAGGTGATTCTTTATCTTCAACAAAAACACCATCTTTACTTGGGGTTAGATTTGCTTGTCCAGCAAAGGCATTGTTGATAATAGCTAAATCGATTTGTGAATCATCAAGTGAACGAGGAAGCATTGGTGCTTCAAGTTCTACAATTTTGTAATTGTATGGGTTACCAGTAATATCAAGTACAGTCGGTAGTAAGCCTTTTGCTTTATCGACAGTAATAAACCCTTCATGTTGTAATAAAAGTAATGCACGGCCTAAATTAGTAGGGTCATTAGGTATAGCAATGGTTGAATTAGCTGGAATAAAGAATGTTTCACCACGAGGAGAAGTTACTTTTACCCCTTCGCCTGTTTCACTGCTATTATCAATCGGTTTTAATTTGTGTGAATAACTTGCAATAGGGTAAACAAAAGAATTACCAACCACTGAGAGTTTATAGCCACGTTCTTTGATCTGTTCGTCTAAATATGGTTTATGTTGAAAAGCATTAATATCAATTAAACCATCATTTAAAGCTTGATTAGGTGTGACATAATCATTGAAAATGACAAGTTCAACATCCAAATTATAAAGGTTTTTCGCTTGTTGTTTAACTACTTCAGCTACTTCTTCTTCAGGACCCGAGATTACACCAACTTTAAGAGTTGTGACTTTAGTTGGGTCTGCTGGTTTGTTGTCAGTTGCAGTTGTTTGTTTGTTATCACAACCGGTTAAGAAAAATGCACTTACCAGTGTGGTTATTAGTGCTAATTTTTTTATAGACATAATTCTCTCCATGATTAATGGTGGGTAACGCGTTTAACAATATTATTGCCAATAAATTGAATCAAGAATACAAATATAACTAATAATATAACAACTGTGTTCATTATAGCAGGCTTATAACTATTATAACCATATTGAAGAGCAAGTTGGCCAAGACCTCCTGCACCTACCGCTCCACTTAAAGCTATGTAACCTGTTAATGTTATTAAAGTTATTGTCATGCTATTAATAATTATCGGCAATGATTCAGGAAGTAAAACTTTATAGATAATTTGTAATTGTGTTGCACCCATTGAACGAGCTGCTTCAATTAATCCTTTGGGAATATCAAGTAATGCATTTTCAATCATTTTTGCAATTAAAGGGGCTACACCAATACTTAGTGGAACTAAAGCACCTTGTCTTCCTAAAAAGGTACTTTGTCCCGTGGTAATTTCCATTACTTCCATTGTGAATGGTTTTATCCACACGATTAGTATAATGAAAGGAATGGCGCGAAATATATTTGTAACAAATGAAACTATATTATGAATAATATAGTTCTCAAGAATGTTACCCTTTCGGGTTACATATAAAATTACACCTAATGGCAGTCCAATCAGTATTCCATACAAGCCTGACAAGAAAACCATATAAATGGTGTCATCTGTTGCTTGTGCAATCTTAAATAGCATTGCTTCATTAAAGCCATTAAATGATGAACAAAAAGCAACAAAATCTGCCCAGAAACCATGTTGAGCTAAATAACGAAATAGTGATTCAAATGGTCTAAATGATGGAAGAAAATCAGACATAACCTAGCACCTCAACTTTAGTATTATTCTTTTCTAAAAACGCAATTGCCGATGCAGTACTTTTTTGTTTGCCTTTCATTTCTGTCAACATCAAACCAAATTTAACACCGCCAGCATAGTCCATTTGAGCGCTAATAATATTACTATCCACTTCAAATTCTTTCGCTATTTGCGACAGTAATGGTAAATCAACCGAAACGCCAGTGAACTCCATACGTACCAGCGGATTAAGTCCTTCTTTATGTTCTGGTGTCAGTCTTGCTAAATAGTCATCTGGAATTGTTAGATGCAATGTTGATTGAATAAATTGTCTTGCAATATCCGTATTTGCATGTGAAAACATCTCGCCAACTGAAGATTGTTCAACTAACTCACCATTACTAATTACAGCAACCTGGTCACAAATCTGCTTAACTACATCCATCTCGTGAGTTATTAATAAAATGGTTAAGCCTAGTTTTTGGTTGATATCTTTTAATAATTCTAAAATAGAACGGGTTGTCTCTGGGTCAAGAGCACTCGTTGCTTCATCACATAATAATACTTTTGGATCACTGGCTAATGCTCTAGCAATAGCGACGCGTTGTTTTTGTCCACCAGATAAATTCGCTGGATAAACATTCGCTTTTTCAATTAAACCAACAAGATCAATAAGTTCATTTACTTTTTGTTTAATGACTGCTTTAGGGGTTCTATTGAGTTCAAGAGGAAAGGCAATATTATCAAATACCGTTCTAGAAGAAAGTAAATTGAAATGTTGAAAAATCATGCTAATTTTTCGACGAACTTCAATTAACTTTCGATTAGATAAATGGGTGATATCTTGGTTATCGAAAAATATTTTTCCACTTGTTGGTTTTTCTAACAAGTTAACGCAACGTATCAATGTACTTTTACCCGCGCCGGATTTACCAATCACACCATAAATTTTACCTTCTGGGACATGTAGTGAAATGTCCTTTAAGGCATGAATAATGGTTTTATTTTGCTCAAATGTCTTTGAGATATGTTCTAATTTTATCATGATATATAACAACAAAAATCTGAATAGATAAATATTAAGACGTCTAGACATCTAAGTCAATCAATAATATCCTATATAAAGTTAGAAAAGAATCCATATAAAAGGAAGATGATTAAACATGAAACCAGCTATATTTTTAGATCGAGATGGGACAATTAATATAGATTATAATTATGTACACACTATTGATAAATTTCACTTTATTGATGGTGTGATTGACGCAATGCAAGAATTGAAAAAGATGGGTTTTCTATTAGTTATTACCACTAATCAATCAGGCATTGCTAGAAATAAATTTACTCAAGAGCAGTTTGATACCTTGACTGAATGGATGGATTGGTCGCTACAAGATCGTGGTGTTGATTTAGATGGAGTCTATTATTGTCCTCATGATCCGCTAGTGGATAAATGTGACTGTCGCAAACCAAGTCCTGGTATGATTCAATCTGCCGCTAAAGAACTCAATATCGATATTGCAAATTCTTATATGGTTGGTGATAGGGTTTCTGACTTGTTATCAGGAAAACGAGCTGGGGTTAAAAAAACAGTACTAGTTAAAACCGGCGATGAAATAACTGAAGAGGCGTTAGCGCAAGCAGATTGGTTAATTGATAGTTTAGCTGATTTACCGAAAAAGATTAAAGCAGGATTATAATAGAACCACAGCGTTTAATTTAAACGCTGTATATTTTTAATAATGATGAATGATGTGAATGTTAATTCGTAAAATGGTGTATTAATTAGTAATACAACTATATTCGTTATTCTATTTATAATGAGAGAATAACGAAAACAATAAAAATGTAAGACCATATAGCTGGATGTTCAAAAGCAAATGGTTATGGATATCGTTATTTAGTCAATATTTATTTTAAATTTTGCCGTTTGATTTTTCTTTTATTAAACAATTTAACTAACAAAATAAAAATTAAAAAGGTGAAATTGCTACAAAATGTATCATTTTAGTTTGTTTTTAGCTCATCTTGTGTAAAAAAAAGACAAACAAAAATAAATTTGCAATAATCACTTGCCAAAAAAAATGAAGTGCCTATAATGCGCATCCACTGACACGGCGTCAGCGACAAGCAGACAAAAGCAGTGTTAGTGAGCAAGATCAAAAATTTTAAAAAAAGATCTTGACGAATGAAAAGGTGTAGCG
>NZ_NASN01000070.1:0-9922 GCF_002142015.1 Gilliamella sp. A7 | reverse complement strand
TTTGCATAGGGCTTTGCTGATAATTAAAAACACCAGTTGCGCTTCCCTTGAGTGCATTCTCTGAACTAGCTATACCATTATAGGTGTAATCTAATTTTTTAAGGTCGATAATGGCTTTTTCAGGAAACTGAGTTAAATCGACATTGGCATTGATTGAATAAAATAGGTCTTGCTGATTTTTGTCAATATTTCCTTTTAAAGCGATTGAAAGATTTTTATCATTATTTTGTTCTAATAACAAATTGATATTTCTAAAATTGATCAAATCATTATTATTCTGTAATGCTACTGTACTATCGGCTATTTCAAATTTATTTAAGCTAAATTTCCAGTTAGTTTGATCCTTTTTATTTTCAGATGTATTTATGTTTTCTTCCGTAGAAGATGTTACGGTTTGGGTATAATTTTTAGCATTATCTCCTTTACTTTCGTCAGTAATATTGATTAATGCTGATTTAATAAATACATTTTTAATCTCTAAATTCTTTGAAAATAATGGCAGAAGTTCAACATCAAGTCGCATATTATCAGCTGTCAACAGAGGTTTTTTAGCACCAGTATCAGATAATTTAACCGCATCAGTTAATATACTTACCTGAGGCCAGATATGCCAGCGCAAATCACCGTCAATAGTTAATTCATAACCTGTTTTATCTTTAACTGTTTGAGATATATATCCTCGAAAATGATTAGGATCAACAAATACAATAAGAGATACAATGCTGATAATAATAACCAAAATTAAGATAAATAGAATAACCAGTATTTTTTTTATCATATTAATGTTCCTTTATTACGGTTATAAACGTTATTAATCTTTATCAATACGACTAGCAACTGCGCCATGTTGATCTTTATATTTAGCATCTTGTCTTCGGTTATATGGCCTTGCGGCTGGGCCACTAAGGGTTTCGAAACTTAGTGCACCTATAGTCATGCCCGGTCTAAGTGCTACAGGGATTTTTCCGGAATTGTAGAATTCCAAAACAATTTGTCCATGCCAACCTGGATCAATGCGGTGTGCTGTAACGTGAACCATAAGCCCTAGACGTGCTAACGATGAACGTCCATCTAACCAACCTACTAAATCATCAGGAATGGTTACTGATTCAAGCGTAACGGCCAAAGCGAGTTCTCCGGGATGTAAATAGAAAGCATCACCTTCAGATAATATCATTTCTTCGCTCATAACTCGTTCTAAAACAGCAGAAACTTCCTCTTTGGGGCCACTTAAATCAATATATGGGGTAGTATGTTCTTTAAAAGTACGAAATTGATTACCAAGTCGAACGTCAACCGTTGCACCATTAATACAACTTAATTCTGGTTGTGGCGTGATTTTTAATTTACCACTATCTAAATATGCTTCAATATCACGATCGCATAATCTCATAAGTTATCCTTAATTCTGCTTTTTTAACTTATTCTAGCAGGTTCTTTGGTTGACGTCGATGTTGGCAAATTAAGGTTGTAAAACCCAAGCTCGGCCAAAATGATTATAGTAACCAGCTTGTTTACCTGCTTTATCGCCAATGCCTAAATAAAGATCAAAATGATGTCCTTTAATTGCGCCACCAATATCAAGAGCCACCATCAATCGTACTTCTCGTCTACCACGATACTGACCATCATTATCAAGAAGTGGTACATCCACTAATACGACAGAACCTGTTGGAATTAATAATTTATCTGATGCTACTGCAGCATTGGCAATTAAAGGTACTGAAGCAGATCCTGTTACTTCCGCATTATGTTGCGGTTCAAAAAAGACAAATGATCGGTTTTGAATTAATAGTGCTTTAAGTTGTTTTTCACTTTTATTTTTAGCCCAATTTTTAATTGCTTGGATGGACATATCTTCTTTGGCAATTTCACCTTGTTCAATTAATATACGTCCTATACTTGAATAACCTTGACCATTTTTCCCACCATAACAGAAGAAAACTAATGGTGTACCATCTTCAAAATCAATATAGGCACTACCTTGGACTTCCATTATAAAATTATCCATTAATGAATTACTGTAAGCAATTTCGAGTCCTTTACCAGCTAATGCTCCATTATAGATTTGTTCACGACTGGGTAAGGGGCCTTTATAGTTGGCTGGCATTTTATAAATTGGATATTTAAATTCACCAGTTGGCTGATACCTGGCCTTGATGACCGGAGTATAATACCCTGTTAAATGAACATTACCATATCCATCTTTACCTGCCATTTCATAGCTTTTTAGTCCTACTTTATGAAATTCTGTTGAACCTAATGAACTATTAATCCAAGCATCAATAGCTTTATAAACATGTTCATTTTCCTGATATAGTGAAGGTGATGTTGTTTTTAATTTTTCAATTTGAATAATATAGTCAGAAATATTGACTGGTAGGACTAGCTGAGGATGGCTGATATTGAGATCGTTTGTTAGTTTTCCATCTCTAAATTGTTTACTTTTTTCATGTGAATCACTTTGACACCCAGTCAATAATAATAGAATCAATAAAATAGACAATATGTTGATATGAGATTTGCGTTTGTTTTCTTTCATTTTGAATAATTTATTGTAATTAGTTATATGATATAGTTAGTTATGCTACACAATTATATTATAAGAAACTATCAATAATTATGATAATGTCATAAAAAGTTTTGATAACGATTCAGCTTGCGATTTAAGGACATTAACTTTATAGTCATCCATTCCATATAAAAATAGAAAATTGTAAAAACGACAGGTAATCAATAAGATGAACACTACGTCTTCAAATCACGATCTTAAGCGAAATCTCTCCAGCCGGCACATTCAATTAATAGCAATTAGTGGTGCAATTGGTACGGGGTTATTTATGGGCTCTGGAAAGACGATTAGTCTTGCTGGACCATCTATTATTTTTGTCTACATGATTATTGGGTTTGTTTTGTTTTTTGTTATGCGAGCAATGGGCGAAATTCTATTGTCCAACTTGAATTATAAATCTTTCAGTGACTTTGCTAACGATTTATTAGGTCCCTGGGCAGGCTTTTTTACTGGTTGGACCTATTGGTTTTGTTGGGTTATTACTGGGATTGCTGATGTTGTGGCTATCGCCGGATATGCACAGCATTGGTTTCCTGCGTTGCAAGCGTGGATCCCGATGTTGCTCACGGTTATCGTTCTATTAACCTTGAATTTGTTGACGGTAAAAATGTTTGGTGAAACTGAGTTTTGGTTTTCGATGATAAAAATTGTGGCTATTTTAGCTTTAATTGCTATTGGCCTTGTTTTAGTCTTTACTGCCTATCATTCAGAACAAACCAATACTACTGCTGCATTTTCTAACCTTTGGCAATATGGTGGTTTCTTCCCTCATGGTACTATGGGCTTTTTTGCTGGTTTCCAAATCGCAATTTTTGCTTTTGTTGGAATTGAGTTAGTTGGAACAACGGCTGCTGAAACTCTTGACCCGAATAAAAACTTACCTCGAGCGATCAATTCAGTGCCTGCACGTATTATTTTCTTTTACGTTTTTGCGTTGATTATCATTATGAGTGTAACGCCTTGGCAGTTTATTTCACCAAATAAAAGTCCATTTGTTGAATTGTTTACGTTAATTGGTTTACCTGCTGCTGCCAGTATCATTAATTTTGTGGTACTAACTTCAGCTGCTTCTTCTGCTAATAGTGGTATTTATTCAACCAGTAGAATGTTATTTGGCCTTGCTAAAAAACAGGATGCACCTGAACCATTTGGTAAATTATCAAGGCGTTCTGTGCCTGCTAATGGCTTGCTATTTTCATGTACTTGCTTGTTTGGTGGAGTAGTACTGATTTATTTAGTTCCTAATGTTATGGAAGCATTTACTATTGTAACCACAATTTCTGCAATATTATTTATGTTTATTTGGTCGATGATTTTAATTTCTTATATTGCCTATCGTCGTAAAAAAGCTAAATTACATCAAGAGTCACAGTTTAAGATGCCGGGCGGTGTTTTTATGTGTTTTGTTTGCCTTGCTTTTTTTGCTTTTGTGATTGTGTTATTAACTTTTGAAACAGACACTTGCCAAGCACTTATTGCAACACCTATTTGGTTTCTTATTTTAGGTATTAGTTACTATATTCGTTCAATAAAACGCGCATAAATTTTAATTTCAATCGGCAGGCTGCCTGCCGATTATCTCTTATTTCTTATTCTTCATTTTGTTAGGCCAAATAATACTGGCAATAATACCTAACAATAAAATACCTAATACAACATAAAGACTGGTGGTTGGGCTAATAATAATTCCATAACCAAATAGATGGTCAGTTGCATTTAAAGCAAGTTTTGCGGCAATAAAAAATAATAGGCAAATTACTGCCTTACCTAAATGAACAAGATATTGTTGCATTGCTTCTAAAACAAAATACATGGTTCGTAAGCCTAAAATAGCGAATATCATCGCACTATATACAATTAATGGCTCTTGGCTAACGGCAATTACAGCAGGGACTGAATCAAAAGCAAACATAACATCACTTAACTCAATCACGACGATACATAAGAAGAGTGGTGTTGCATATAAAGCACTTTTGGGCATCTTGTTGATCAGTTCACTATTTTCTGGTTTGGCTAGTTCGATATTGAGTTGTTTTTGTGTTAATAAGAAATGGTGCCCGACTATTTTAGGGTAGGAAGGAAATATACGTTTAGCAATACGATAAGCAAAATGTTCTGAATAATCTTTTATCTCATCGTCATTGCCTTGATTTTTTAGCATCATCAATCCAGTTAAGGCAACCACGACAGAGAAAACAAGCTCCATCCAAGGCCCTAATGATAATAGACCAGTACCAATGATGACAAAAATAGCACGGAAGATGATTGCACCAATCACTCCCCAATAAAGTAACCGATGTCGATAATTGTTAGGGATAGCAAACCAAGAAAACAGTGCCATAATAACAAATAAATTATCAACAGAGAGTGCTTTTTCAAGTACATAACCAGTAATAAACAGGCTAGCTATTTCACTACCGTGATGTATATATAGATAAAGCGCAAATCCTAACGCCACGCAGATCCAAAATAAAGACCAAATAATTGCACTAGTTAAGCTAATGGGCTTATCATTATGATGAGCGTATAAATCAATTATAATCGCTGCTAAAGCCAGAACTATAAACATCAGTACTGTTTCAATGGGAAAGCCTAATGAATGCTGAATCATAGCTATGTTACCTATATTAAGTTATTTTTTGAAATAAATTGAAAAATATTACGAGTATTGGTATTTGGAACATATTGTTAAAAGCGATTGAGTATATATTGATAGGCCCAGCAAAAAAAGATATATTTGTTATCTTTATTTAACTAGCATTATTCAATCCTCATGTGAGCATACGTTCATGACTAATATAAAGGTATCTTTTTTCTTCATTGTTACTTTTTTTTCATGTTTATTATCTGCGCAAACAGTGGAACCCTATATCTCATCCTTACCCAAAGGAAGTGATTTATCCATTTTAGTGCAAACTGTTGGTAGTAAGCCTAAAACCTTAGCAAAATACAAAAGTGATCAGTTTAAACAACCTGCTAGTACGCAAAAAGTAATAACGGCATTAGCTGCACAACTTGAACTTGGCGATAATTTTCGGTTTATTACCGGTATTTATACCAATGGTTCTCTAAAGAATAAACAGCTTAGTGGTGATCTTATTATCAAGTTGAGTGGTGATCCTACTTTTAATCGTGCTAGATTAAGGAATATGATTACCGCTTTACGTCAAAAAGGTATAGAGAAGATCTCGGGTAATGTTATTTTAGATACTTCTATTTTTGCTAGTCATGATAAAGCAGAAGGGTGGTCATGGAATAATTTAACTGCTTGTTATAATGCCCCGGCATCGGCTGCAACAATTGATGATAACTGCTTTGTTGCAACCATTACTCCAGGTAAAACTAATTCAAAAGCTTCGATATCTGTATCACCTAATATACCGGTTATGGTGACAGGTGATGTCAGAACAATCGCTGCCAATAGTAACGATTTAAATGATAAATATTGTGAGCTTGATGTTAGTACGGAAAAAAACCGCTATCATTTATCTGGATGTATCGCGTCGAATGCTGATAAAACACCATTAAAGTTTGCGGTAATTAATCCAACCGAATACTTTTCAACGACTTTAAAGAATGAATTAAAACAACAAAAGATCATTTATAATGGTCGAGTTGTAGAAAGAAAACAAAAAACAGCTGGTGGATTAACATTACTGACTTCAAGTCAATCAGCGCCACTTTCTGAATTATTAACCGTCATGCTCAAAAAATCAAATAATTTATATGCTGACACTATTTTTAGAACCTTAGGTGCACATTATTATAAAGTGTCAGGAACTTGGCGTAATGGAGGTGATGCGGTAAAACAAATTTTACGTAAGAAAGCAGGAATTGATTTAGAAAATTTAGTTATTGCTGATGGTTCTGGTTTATCGCGTTTAAACTTGGTTAGTGCGAATAAATTAATGGAGATTTTGCAATATATTTCAATTCATAATAATCAATTAGCTTTTATTGAAAAGTTACCGATTGCTGGTGTTGATGGGACACTACAAAATCGCAAAAGTTTTAATCAAGCTCCATTTAAAGAAGCGATTATGGCTAAAACGGGCTATATTCAAGGTAGCTATAATTTAGCTGGATTTATTCAAAAATCAGATGGCCGTTATGTCGCTTTTGTACAGTTGTTATCCGGCTATCGAGCCGATAGTCAAGGTGAGCCCAAAAATGGTGCAATTATGCGATTTGAATCTGAATTTTATAAAAACTTTATTAATTAATATATAGAATTAATATATGGGCGATGTAATTATCATCGTCCATATATTTTTAGTTAGAAATTATCCGCTAAGAAACCACCGCTTTGATGCTTCCAAAGTTGCGCATAAAGACCATTTTTACTGAGTAATTCTTGATGTGTTCCCTGCTCAATAATTTTACCTTGATCTAATACGATTAAGCGATCCATCGCCGCAATAGTAGATAAGCGATGGGCAATAGCAATAACTGTTTTACCTTCCATTAAGGTATATAAACTTTCTTGGATGGCTTGTTCAATTTCAGAATCTAGTGCACTCGTAGCTTCATCTAATAATAATATTGGCGCATTTTTTAAAATAACACGAGCAATGGCAATCCGTTGACGTTGCCCGCCAGATAATTTAATTCCACGCTCACCTACAAAGGCGTCATAGCCAGTTCTACCATTAGCATCAACTAAACCTTGAATAAAACTGTCAGCATGGGCTTTTTGGGCTGCGATTATCATCTTGTGTTCAGTTGCATGATTGTTTCCGTATAATAAATTATCTCTTACTGAACGATGTAACAGCGACGTATCTTGGGTTACCATGCCAATTTGAGCGCGTAAACTTTCCTGATTTACTTTGGTGATATCCTGACCATCGATGGTGATTTCTCCATGTTGCAAATCATAAAATCGCAACAATAAATTGATTAACGTTGATTTTCCAGCGCCAGATCTGCCAACTAAACCAATCTTTTCACCTGGTTTAATAGTTAAATTTAAATTATCAATAATGGCATTTTTTAATTTTTCATCATAACTGAAATCTATCTGTTTAAATTCAATTTTACCTTCAGTCACTTTGAGTGCTGGTGCATTTGGTTGATCAATACTTGCCTTAGCTGCAGAAAATGTATTAATACCATCTTTAACTACACCAATGTTTTCAAATAGTGAAGCCATTTCCCACATAATCCAATGTGAAAATCCATTTAACCTTAATGCTACTGCGGTTGTGGTTGCAATTGCACCGACACCAACTAAGTCATTGCTCCATAGCCATAATGATAAGCCGGTGGTGCCCAGTACTAGGAAAATAGACAATAAATGATTAACAATTTCAAAGCTACTGACTAAACGCATTTGCTTATTCACTGTCACCATAAATTCATCCATCGATTCCTGAGCATATTTTGCTTCATTACCAGCATGAGAAAACAGTTTTACTGTCATGATATTTGTATAAGCATCTGTTACACGGCCTGTCATGGTTGAACGGGCATCTGCTTGCATACTTGCTACTTTACTTAATCGTGGAATGAAGTAATACATAGCAATGCCATAAAAAAAACACCAGGTCATAAACGGAACTAATAACCAAAGATCTAATTGACCTATGATGGTTGCCATGGTGATAAATGAAATCAGAACATAAATAAAGATATCAGCAACTAAAAAGCAAGTATCTCTTACAGCAAGCGCGGTTTGCATGACTTTTGCTGATATTCTACCGGCAAATTCATCTTGAAAAAAACGCATGCTTTGGTTTAGTACTAATCTGTGCAAATTCCAACGCAAACGCATTGGAAAATTTCCTGCTAAACATTGATGCTTAATGATGGTTTGTAAGGCAATAATAATCGTGCTAGCTAATATAATGATAGTAAATACGATTAAAGTTGTTTTTTCTTGTTGCCAAAATTGATTTGGTGATACGGCTGCAAGCCAATCAACCACTTTGCCAAGTGCCGCATATAAAAAAGCTTCAAACGCACCAGCTAATGCGCTCAATATTATTAATAGTAATAAGAAACAGCGAGTTCCTTTAGTGGATTGCCAAATAAAGCTAAAAAAATTTTTAGCCATTGGTTGTGGTTCATCTTTTGGATAAGGTGATACCAATTTTTCAAAAAATCGATACATAGTTGACCTAATTAGTTAAAAGGTTATTCATTGAAAATTTATCAATGATATAAAAAAGTGATGTTTGTTTTGCAAAATACTAATTGCTGTAGTTGCAAACATAAACATGGAATTAGTAAGTTAAAATCACTTGAATATATACCTATTAAACTGATGTTATGAAAAGAGTAAAGTTTTGAGGAAAGGGGTTTTTTTATACTTTCCTCGTGTAATAAATTATATATTGAAAAACTTTAGATTACTAATAATTGTCTTAAAAAACATCTTTTATAACTTGTACTACTCGGCCGACAATATTGTATTTTTCAAAATGAGCTTTGGGTACTTCAATTGTTGGATATTGATCATTATTACAGATTAATATCCAATTACCGAGTGTTAAGCGTATTTTTCTTAATAATGTAAAATTTTCATATTCTAATAAATAAATAGCACCATCAATAATTTCGTTTATATCGGTATTAATAATTAAGCCGTTATTATTTTCGATATCAGGTGCCATTAAATCACCTTTAGCCCAGTAAAAAATTAATTTTTTAATGTCTAAACCGCGGTGAGATGCCCAACCTTCAATTACAGGATAATTCATTACGGGAGGGGTTTCACGAACATAACGTTGATTTTGTGCTTCTTCTTTAGTTGGTAGCTGTTTTTTATAAACTGGGATACGATAGATATTTTCATTATAGACATCATCATCGTCTTGAGGATTTAATATTTCTAGCTTATAACCTGTAGCTAACCAGTTAAATGATACGTTACATTTCTCAGCAATCACTTCTAATCGTGTCAATGATGGATAAGTTTTTCCTGACAAATAATCACGAATTACTGTTTCTGACATATCACATTTTTTTGCAAAAGCAGATACAGATAAGCCTTGCATTGAAGTGTTGAGTCTGTCTTTAAAAGTTTTGACATTTTTATTTTTAATCATATTTATTTTTGTCTCGTTTTTATTTATTCATCCGATTGATGATTATATTGTATTTTTCATGAGTTTTATATAAGCGATTAAATGTATATTCTTAACATTTTAGTTTTTAAATATGCATATTCTTTAAAACTCGTTTTATATTTTGTCATTTTATTGAATTTACAAATAAAAAATAGTATTTTTTGTTTTTTTTAATAAATTTATTTCGTTGCTTTTTTGTTGGGTTTCATTGTTTTTCTGCGAGTCTATTTTTCTTTTTATGTGATAAAAAATGCTTTTTTTTAGTGATTAAGTATTGAAT